>JAFKFE010001163.1 GCA_017308345.1 Alphaproteobacteria bacterium
AATGTCGGCAAGTCCTCGCTGATCAACGCGCTGGTCGGCCACAAGGGCCTGGCGCGCACGTCGAACACGCCGGGGCGCACGCAGGAGCTCAACTATTTCGTGCCGGACGGGTTCTCCGGCGAAGGCGCCGACCTGCCGCCGATGGCGCTGGTCGACATGCCGGGCTACGGCTACGCCAGCGCGCCGAAGGACAAGGTCGATGAGTGGACGAAACTCATCTACGAGTATCTGCAGGGCCGCGTGACGCTGAAGCGCGTCTATGTGCTGATCGACGCGCGCCACGGCATCAAGGCCAAGGACGAGGAAGTGCTGACCCTGCTCGACAAGGCGGCGGTGTCCTACCAGGTGGTGCTGACCAAGACCGACAAGATCAAGGCCGCCGGCGTGCCGAGACTGATCGAGGAGACGCTGGCCAGGATCAAGAAGCGGCCGGCGGCCTTCCCCGTGGTCCTGGCGACATCATCGGAGAAAGCCTCGGGCCTCGACGAGCTGCGCGCCGCGATCGCGCTGGTGGCGAACGGCGGCTGACGCCCACCAGGGACCGACCGGTCGGAAATCACTCCGTCTCGTCGCGTTCAGGCTCACGGTCGCGCCGGCCGGTGAGGATCTCGCGCTTGCCGACATGGTTGGGGGCGCCGACCAGGCCTTCCTTCTCCATGCGCTCGACCAGCGAGGCGGCGCGGTTGTAGCCGACGCCGAGGCGGCGCTGGATATAGGAGGTCGAGCATTTCTTGTCGCGCTTGACGACCTTGACGGCTTCCTCATAGAGGGCGTCGCCATCCTCCTCGGCGATCGCGCTTTTGTCGAACACCGGGCCGGCATCGGCCGCTTCCTCAGCCTCTTCCTCGTCGGCGGTGACGGTGTCGAGATATTCGGGACGCCCCTGCGCCTTCAGATGCGCCACGACGTGCTCGACCTCCAGGTCGGAGACGAAGGGGCCATGCACGCGCGAGATGCGGCCGCCGCCGGCCATGTGCAGCATGTCGCCCTGGCCGAGCAGTTGTTCCGCGCCCTGCTCGCCGAGGATCGTGCGGCTGTCGATCTTCGACGTCACCTGGAAAGAGATGCGGGTCGGGAAATTGGCCTTGATGGTGCCGGTGATGACGTCGACCGAGGGGCGCTGCGTGGCCATGATCAGATGGATGCCGGCGGCGCGCGCCATCTGCGCCAGCCGCTGGATGGCGCCTTCGATCTCCTTGCCGGCCACCATCATCAGGTCGGCCATCTCGTCGACGATGATGACGATATAGGGCATCGGCGCGAGGTCGATGACGCGTTCCTCGAACAGCGGCTCGCCCGTGCCCTTCTCGAAGCCTGTCTGCACCTGCATGGTCACGACCTCGCCCTTGTCACGGGCGCCGGCGGCGCGCTGGTTGTAGCCGTCGATGTTGCGCACGCCGAGGCGTGCCATCTTGCGGTAGCGGTCCTCCATCTCGCGCACCGCCCATTTGAGCGCCGTGACGGCCTTCTTGGAATCGGTGACGACCGGGGTGAGCAGATGCGGGATGCCGTCATAGACGGACAGTTCCAGCATCTTGGGATCGACCATGATGAGGCGGCATTCCTCCGGCTTCATCCGGTAGAGCAGCGACAGGATCATAGTGTTGATGGCGACCGACTTGCCGGAGCCGGTGGTGCCGGCCACCAGCAAGTGAGGCATCTTGGCAAGCTCGGCGATGACCGGTTCGCCGCCGATCGTCTTGCCGAGGCCGAGCGCGAGCTTGCAGGAGGTGTTGCGGAAGCCGGCCGATCCGATCAGCTCGCGGAAATAGACCGTCTCGCGCGTCTCGTTGGGCAACTCGATGCCGATGACGTTGCGGCCCGGCACCACGGCGACGCGCGCCGAGACGGCCGACATCGAGCGGGCGATGTCGTCGGCCAGACCGATGACGCGGCTGGATTTCACACCCGGCGCCGGTTCGAATTCGTAGAGGGTGACGACCGGCCCCGGCCGGACATGGATGATCTCGCCCTTGACGCCGAAATCCTCCAGCACGCTTTCGAGCAGGTCGGCGTTCTGCTCCATCCGCTCCTGCGACATGTAGAAGCCCTGGCCTTCCGGCGGCATCTGCAGCAGTTCCTCGGACGGAAGCTCGTAGCCGACGGAAGCCGGCAACGGCGCGACCGCGCCGGCGATGGGCAGGGATGGCGCCGGCCTGGCTGGTCTTGCGCTTGCCGCTTCGGCAATCGGCACGGTTGCCGCCGGTTCCGGTTGGGCATCGGCCGCGACGGCCGGTGCCGGCGTCGAGGCAGGGCCCGCGGCGGCCACGCCGGAGCGCCATTCGATAACGCGGTAAAATGACGTCGCCTCGCCCAGGAAGGCGGCGCGGGATTGGATTGGCTGCGCCGCCGGAGGACGCGCCGGGATCGGCTCGACGGGGAGCGGAGCCGCAATGGCGGGCGTCTGTCCCGTCTCGTTCAGGCGTGCCCGCGCCAGACGCTCGGCGAGGAACGGCATGCCGAATTCGAAGAAGGCATGATCGGAAAGATAGGACCAGCGCAATCCGGTCAGGCGCGGCTGGGGCGCCGGAGCGACGGTTCGGGGCGGGGCGGCGGAAGGCTTTGGGGCAGCGGCGGGGGCAACCGTGGAAGGCGCCTGGGCCGGTTTGGTTTGCGCCGGCGACACAGCGGCGGAGACAGCGGGCACTGCCCGGGCTGGATTGGCTGCCATAGGGACCGGCGGCGCGGACCGGACGGGTTCGCCGGCGCTCGCCTTGCTGTGCGCGGCCGCTTCCCCCTGCGGGGCGGCGCGCTTGGCGAGATCGGTGTCCGGCGTGCGCGTGAACCGTACGTTCGGCGCAAGGAAAAAATAATTCTGCCAGGCCGGGCGGCTGAATTCACCGGCATCGGCCGAATCGAACGACGCGGCGCGAGCGGCGTTCGATTCGCTCCCGGTCGTGGAGCGCAACGCGACGACCTGTCCCGTCTGCGCCGGCGGCTGCGCGCCACGGCGCCCGACATCCTCCGCGCGGTGATCGTCGTCGCCGCCATAGGCGGAAGCGCCGGAAAGATTGGCACGGGGAAAACGCATGGATGTCATTCTCGAGACTCGCCGATTGAACGTCTCCCGAGACATAGGAAGCGATGGTTAACAGGTCCTTCCGACCACGCCTGCCGGACGGATGCCGATCGATGTTTTTGAATGGGACAGACAGGTGGATCCTCGCGGCATCGGAGTCCCGCGCCGACAGACTTCCTGGAAGCGCGCCCGGCCTTTCAGGCTTGCTGCCCAGGCCTGGTGGCGGATTTGCAAGCCCGGACGGTCAGGCCGATTGCAGCGCCTTTTCGCCGGCGAGAAATTTTTCCGTGCCGTAGGCCTTGAGGAAAACATCGACGCCGGACTTCACGATGTGCTCGATCTCCGCCTGGGTCGGCGCCTTGGTGCGGTAGGAGAAGATGCACTGGCGGAACACGCCGGCGAGGCACAGTTCGGTGAACTGATAGGCGGCAAGGTCGACATCGTCGATCTGCATCAGGCCGCGTTCAACGGCTTCGTTGAGGAAGGCCATGACCTTGTCGTGGCCGCGCTTCGGGCCGCGCTCGTAAAAACGCGCGCCGAGCTCCGGTATCCTGTCGGACGCGCCGACCACCGTGCGCTGGGCCTGGATGACCTTGGCCGAAGTGATCTTGGCGGACAGCCCCATGCCGAATTTCACCAGCGTCTTGCGCAGGTCGTCGAAGTGGTCGAGCACCTCGTACATGTTCTTGAAGATGGTGCCGCGCTCTTCCTCGATGAGAGCCTCGAACAGCTCTTCCTTGTTCTCGAAGTAAACGTAGATGGTGCCCTTGGAGACACCGGCCTCGCGCGTGATGTCATTCATTGAGGCGGCCTCGAAACCCTTGTCTATGAAGACGCGACGCGCGCCTTCGATGATCTGGGCTCGCTTGACCGGGTCCTGCCCGGCCGCCGGACGACCCTTGCGCAAGTCGAGCAGATCGCTGTCGGCTGTCGTTTCGACCATGGAAGTCATTCCTCAAAAATATTCGAACCGCTCGGTTCGATTTCCTCTTGATATGGTCCTCTTTCCGCGCTATGTCAATCGCCAATTCGAACCGAACGGTTCAGTATGACTGACATTCAGAGAGATCCCCATGTCCTCGAACGCCACCGCCGAAGTCCGCACGTTTCCCAACGCCAAGGTCCAACCTTCGACCGAAGCGCCGGAAGTTCCTGTCCAGCCCGCCGTCCCGGTCGCGGCCTCGGCTGAAGCGCCCGCCAGGAAGAAGCGTTCGGCCCGCTCCTTCCTGTTGCCGATCATCGGCCTGGCCCTGCTCGGCGCCGGCTCCTGGTACGGATACGACTATTGGACCGACGGCCGGTTCATGATCTCCACGGACGACGCCTATGTCCAGGCCGATATGTCGTTCGTGTCGCCGAAAATTTCGGGTTACATCGACAAGGTGCTGGTGAGCGAGAACCAGCGGGTCAAGGCCGGCGATCCGCTGTTCGCCATCGACAATGGCGACTACAAGATCGCTGTCGCCCAGGCCGAAGCGCAGATCGCCACGCTGGCGAAGACGCTCGACCGCATCGACGCCCAGACCAAGGCGGCCCAGGCCTCGCTGTCGCAAGCCCAGGCGCAGAAGGTCGCGGACCAGGCCGCCGCCGACAACGCGGCGCGCGCCCAGGACCGCGCCGCGCAACTGCTCAAGACGCATGTCGGCACGCAGGCGCAGCTCGACGACGCCCAGACCTCGCTCGACCAGGCCAAGGCTGCCCTTGCCGGCGCCGACGCTCAGATCGCCGCGGCGCAGGCCAATATCGGCGTGCTGGAAGCCCAGCGCGCGGAGTCCGCCTCGACGCTCGCCTCGCTGCAGCTCACCCGCGACAAGGCCAGCGCGACCTGTCCTTCACCGTGCTGAAGGCGCCCTATGACGGCG
>JAFKFE010001164.1 GCA_017308345.1 Alphaproteobacteria bacterium
ATCAGCGACACGGGAATGGCGATGGTCGGGATGATCGTGGTGCGCCAGCTTTGCAGGAAGATGAACACCACCGCCACGACCAGCACCAGCGCTTCGCCCAGCGTGATCAGCACGTCATGCATCGAGGCCGACACGAAGCGCGTCGTGTCGTAATGCATGGCGTAGTGGACGCCCTTCGGAAAGCGCTGCGACAGCTCCTGCATCTTGTCCTTGACCCGCTGCTGCAGGTCGAGCGCGTTGGAGCCGGGCATCTGGTACACCGCCAGAACCACGGTCGGGTCCTTGCCGAAGAAGGCGGATGACGAATATTGCAGCGCGCCGAGCTCGATGCGCGCGACGTCGCGCAAGCGCACCAGCGAGCCATTCTCGGAGTTGGCGCGCACGACGATGTCGCCAAACTCCTTCGGGTCGCTGAGGCGGCCGACGGCATTGACCTGCATCTCGAAGGCTGTGCCGGCGGGCGCCGGCGACTGGCCGATCTTGCCGGCCGCCACCTGCACGTTCTGTTCGGCGATGGCGTTCTGCACGTCGACGGCGGTGATGCCGAGATTGGCGAGCTTGTCCGGGTCGAGCCAGACGCGCATTGAATAACGGCGCTCGCCGAAGATCTGCACGTCGCCGACGCCGGGCAGGCGCTTCAGCGGATCGACCACCTGCAGGTAGGCGAGGTTGCTCAGCGCCACCGGATCGACCGAGCCGTCCGGCGAGGTGAGGTCGACGATCAGCACGAAATTGGGGTTTTGCTTCTTGATCGTCACGCCGCCCTGGTTGACGATGGCGGGCAGGGAGGATGCCGCTTGGCTGACGCGATTCTGCACGTCGACGGCCGCCGTGCTCAGCGGATAGCCGACGTCGAAGGTGATGGTGATGGTCGAGGAGCCGTCATTCGAGCTCGTCGACGACATGTAGGTCATGCCCTGCACGCCGTTGATCTGCTGCTCGAGCGGCGTGGTGACCGTATCCGCCACGACCTGCGCGCTGGCGCCCGGATAATGGGCGCTGACCACGACTTGCGGGGGCGTGATGTCGGGGAACTGCGAGACCGGCAGAAGGAAATAGGCGATCGCGCCGGCGAGCACCATGATGATGGCGATCGCCGACGCGAAGATCGGGCGATGGATGAAGAAGTTCACCATGATGCGGACGCCTCGCCGAACGGTTTTGCGAAATGGCGCAGGCGCCGGGCCCGGCCGGAGCCGGAATCCGCCAGGAAGGATGGCGCGACATTGCCCGGCGCCTGTTCGGCCGCGCGCGAGCGCAGCATCCGTTCGAAGGCTTTAGGGTCGATCCCGTCCGCCTTCATGACCAGCCGGATCATCGGATCCCGGATGGCTTCGTCGATCGTCAGGTCCTTGCGCTTTTGCATAGGAGCGGCTCCTTGCTCGGCCCGCATCGGATGATCACGGACCGCTTTACTCGTTCTTCACCGGCCGAAGCCGCATGACAGGCAGGTTTTGCGTCCTATCTCACTCTGGCAGGGCTATCGGAGGGCCTTGTCGTTTGACGGCGAGTGATATAGGTGTTACCAGTAAGTAACATTCTGGAAGTTACAGACCGGTAACACCCTAGTCAAGAGGTGACGACGGTTTTTTTGGAAACGACGAAAGGAGATCATCATGACTGACGGCGTCGCGGAGCGTTCCCGCCCCCGGGACCGGATCCTGGAGACGGCGCAGGACATGTTCCACAAGCACGGCATCAAGGGTGTGGGCGTCGACGCCATCACCGAGGCTGCCGGCACGAACAAGATGACGCTTTACCGCCATTTCGAGTCCAAGGACGAATTGGTCATCGAATGCCTGCGCGCCACGGCGGCGAAGGCCTCGAGGATATGGGACGAGTTCGAGGCCCGGCACCCGGGCGACAAGCTCGCCCAGTTGCATGCCTGGGTCCAGAAGGCTTCGGAACTGCTCAGCGCCGACAGTCGTGGCTGCGACATGGCCAATGCCGCTGTCGAGCTCACCGAGACCGATCATCCGGCCAGGCGCGTCATCAAGGAACTGAAGGAAGCCCAGCGCGAGAAGCTGGTTGCGCTTTGCCGCGATGCCGGCATCGGCCAGGCGGAGCTTCTCGCCGACACTTTGTCGCTGCTGCTCGAAGGTGCGCGCGTCTCGATGCAAAGCGTCGGCGCCGAAGGCCCGAGCGCGCAATTCGTGCGCATGGCCGAAAGCCTGATCGCCTCGTTCCGGGCTCGCTGAGCGCGCTTTAGAAGTCGGGACTCCCCCTCATCCGGCCCTTCGGGCCACCTTCTCCCCGAGCGGAGAGGAGGTGGCGCTGGCGCTGACCGACTCCTCTCCCCTCGGGGAGAGGTCGGATTGCCCGAATTGCCCTTGCAATTCGACTTGGCAATCCGGGTGAGGGGGTTGGCGCGGCCTCCCCGCAAAGAAAAAGCCCGCTGCCGGGAGGAGGTGGCAGCGGGCTTGATTTCGAATACGGCACGGGAGGAGGTGTACCGCACTCATCGCCGGTGTCTGGGAGGAGGAAGACATCCGACAGGTTCATAAATACGGGCTGCCCAACGATTCGGCAATTGCGAAGCGTGCATAGCTGCTGTGCAGAATTGCGGGATCAATCATCAGACAAATCGGCGAAGCGGCCGCCCAGGCGCTACTGCACCGGCACGTTTTCCTTGAGGATCAGCCGTGGCTCGATGAATTTCTTCGTCAGATAAGGCGCCGACGAGGCGATCGAGCCGAGCAGGCGGATCACCGACTGCTCGGCGATCAGCCGCGCGTTCTGGTCGATGACGACGTCGGCGATATCGTCGACGAGATAGCGGCGCGTTTCCTTGGTCAGGTCGTGACAGATGAAGACCGGCTTCCTGCGCGGCCTGACCTCCAGCAAGGCCTTGGCCACGCCGGAGCGTCCGGCGCCGACGCAATAGATGCCGAGCAGCTCCGGCTCGTTGTGCAGCGCCTTGATGGTGGCGCTGTAGCTGGCGTCCGGCTCGTCATTGATCTCGACCGCGCTGGAAACGGTGAGGTTGGGGAATTCCTCGGCGAGAACCGAACGAAAACCCATTTCGCGCTCCTCGTGGCCGCGATAGGAGCGCGAGCCGACCACCATCGCCAGATGCCCGGTCCTGCCGCCGAGGAAGCGCCCCATCAGAAATGCCGCGGTGCGCCCCGCCACCCGGTTGTCGATGCCGACATAGGCTGAACGCGGTGCCGCCGGCACATCGGAGACCAGCGTGACCAGCCTGATTCCCGCCTCGACCAGTTCGCGCAGGATGTTGCGTGTGCGCGGATGGTCGACGGCGATCACGCCGACGCCGTTGGCCTTGAGCGACAGGTTCTCGACCGCGGCCTGCAGCGCGCCCGGCGAGATGCCGGCAAGGTTGTGGATGCGGCAGGAAGCGACCAGGGGCAGGCGCTGCGCATAATCCTCGATGTGATGCGCGAGGTCGGCCATGAAGGCGTTGGACCCGATCGGCAGGAAGAATTCGAGATGCGCCGGCTTCGAGGGCAGCACGACCTGGTCGAGCGTCGGCAGGTAGCCGAGTTGCTTGGCCGCCTCCATCACGCGCTGCCGGTTGGCCGCGCTGGCGCCGGGGCGGTTGTTGAGCACCCTGTCGACCGTCGCGGTCGACAGGCCGCAGCTTCTGGCGATGTCGGCTACGGTGGCTTTCATGGGTCCAGTCATAGGATCGGATATGAGCCCGAGTCAGGTCAAATCGACGTCAGCCGAAATCAGCCATGCGATTCCCGGCCGTCGGCGATCGCGTCGTGGATTTCCTTGTCCGACATGCCGGTGATGACCCGCTCGACCTCGGCCACCGTCGTCTTCTTCGGATCGATGTCGTCGGCCACCACCTTGCCCCGGCGCATCACCACGATGCGGTCGACCACCTGGAAGACGTGGTGGATGTTGTGGGCGATGAAGATGCAGGAATGGCCGGAATCACGCGCGCTGCGCACGAAGCTCAGCACGCCTTGCGTCTCGGCGACGCCGAGATTGTTGGTCGGCTCGTCGAGGATGATGAGGTCGCTGTCGAAATGCATGGCGCGCGCGATCGCCACCGCCTGCCGCTCGCCGCCCGACAATGAGCCGATCGGCGTCGTCGGTGGGATGTTCTTGGAGATACCGACCTGCCTGAGCAGGTCGCGCGCCACCGCGTTCATCGTTTCCTGGTCCATGCGGTTGAGGAATCGCGGCGGCTTGATCGGCTCGCGTCCGAGGAACAGGTTGCGCGCGATCGATAGTTGCGTGACCAGCGCCGAGTCCTGGTAGATCGTCTCGATGCCATGCGCGATGGCGTCGCTGGTCGAGCGGAAATTCACCTTCTTGCCGCGCACGAAGATGTCGCCGCTGGTCAGCGGCACGGCGCCCGACAGCACCTTGATCAGCGTCGACTTGCCGGCGCCGTTGTCGCCGAGCAGGCCGACGATCTCCCTTTCGTTGACATGGAAGTTGGCGTCCACCGGCGCCTGCACGCGCCCGTAGGACTTGCGGATGTTTTGCATGCGGATCAGCGGTTCAGCCATGGTTCTAAGTCCCCGCCTGGTGCCGGCGTTCGAGCCATGAGTGCAGCGCCATCATGCCGAGGATGATCGCGCCGATGAAGATGTTGTAGGCCAGCCCCGGCACGCCGATCAGCACGATGCCGTTGCGCATGACGCGCAGGATCAGGATGCCGAGCACCGTGCCGATGATGGTGCCGCGTCCGCCCGTCAGCGCCGTGCCTCCGATCACCACCATGGCGATGACCTCGAGCTCGTAGCCGGTGCCGCTGTTGGGGTTGGCCGCGGAGGTGCGCAGCGACGAGATCACGCCGGCGAGCGACGCCATCACCGCCGACAGGACGAACAGGCCGACCTTGACCCGGTTGACGTTGACGCCGCGCGCGCGGGCCGCAAGCGGATTGCCGCCCGCCGCCTGGA
>JAFKFE010001305.1 GCA_017308345.1 Alphaproteobacteria bacterium
TAGAGCGCCTCCTTGAACGGCGCGGGACCGACACGGCGGTAGGCGTCGATAAAACGTTCGTCGGGACTGAGCCGAAGGCCGAGATAGGTATCGACGATCTGCTCGATGGCGTCGGTGATCTCTTCCGAGGAGAAGCCGCGGCCGATGATCTCGCCCACGGACGTGTTCTCGTCGGCCGAGCCGCCGAGCGTCACCTGGTAGAGTTCGGAACCCTTCTTCTCGACGCCAAGAATGCCGATATGGCCGACATGGTGGTGGCCGCAGGCATTGATGCAGCCAGAGATCTTCAGCTTCAATTCGCCGATCTCGCGCTGCCGCTCCAGCGAGGCGAAGCGGCGCGAAATCTCCTGCGCGATCGGAATGGATCGGGCCGTGGCCAGCGCGCAATAGTCGAGGCCGGGGCAGGAGATGATGTCGCTGATCAGGTTGGAATTGGCTGTTTCGAGACCGATCTCGACCAGCGCGTCATAGACCGCCTTCAGGTCGGCGCGCGCGACATGCGGCAGGATCAGGTTCTGTTCGTGGCTGACCCGCAGCTCGTCGAAGGCGTATTTCTCGGCGATATCGGCCACCGCTTCCATCTGGCTGTCGGTGGCGTCGCCGGGCACCTCGCCGATGCCCTTGAGCGAGATCGTCACCGCCGCGTAGTCGGGAGGTCGAGCCATTCCGAAAAGCTCGTGGAATCGAGCCTGGCCTGCTTCACCGCGTCATCGCCTTCCGGCCGGGAAACCAGCGCCGGCGGCGAGAAATAGGCGTTGATGGCCTCGATGTCGGCCTCCGGCAGCTTCAACTCGGCGTCCTTCAGCTCCTGCCATTCGGCCTCGATCTGGCGCGTGATCTCCTCGACGCCCGTCTCGTGGACGAGGATCTTGATGCGCGCCTTATACTTGTTGTCGCGGCGGCCATGGAGGTTGTACACGCGCAGGATTGCCGTGCAGTAGGACAAGAGATCGGCTTCCGGCAGGAAGTCGCGGATCTTTCTCGCCACCATCGGCGTGCGCCCCTGGCCGCCGCCGACATAGACGGCAAAACCCAGTTCGCCGGCCGCGTTCTTCTTCAGGTGCAGGCCGATGTCATGGGTCTGGATGGCGGCGCGGTCGCGCTCGGCGCCGGTCACCGCGATTTTGAACTTGCGCGGCAGGAACGAGAATTCCGGATGCACCGACGACCATTGCCGCAGGATTTCCGCATAGGGGCGCGGATCGGCGACCTCATCGGCGGCGGCCCCGGCGAAATGATCGGCGGTGACGTTGCGGATGCAGTTGCCGCTGGTCTGGATGGCGTGCATCTCGACGCTGGCGAGGTCGGC
>JAFKFE010001165.1 GCA_017308345.1 Alphaproteobacteria bacterium
GCAGTTCCTGATCGGAGACCATCTGGCATGACCGCGCCCCGCAAACCGGCGGCCTTCCGCATCGAGCCCGAGGCCGAGCCAAGGCCGCAAGCCCCGCAAGGCCGCATTGCCGAGGAGCGGCCGGCGCGTCGGCCGCGTGCCGCGAGGGCCGACGTGGCGGTCGTGATCCCCTCGGAAGTCGATGCCTTCGACGAACCGGATATCGAGGCTGCGCCTCCGCCGCCCGCGACGGCGCCGAAAGGGCGCTCGCTGCTGGCCCGGCTGTTCTTCGGCGCCGTCGGCGCGCTGGTCTCGCTGGCGGTCGGCCTGTGGGCGGACCAGCTGATACGCGACCTGTTCACGCGCGCCGAGTGGCTTGGCTGGCTGGCCGCGGGCATGGCGGCGATCGCGTTGCTGTCGCTGCTCGTCATCCTCATCCGCGAATTCCTCGCCATCGCCCGCCTTGCCGAAGTCGAGAAGATGCAGAAGCGAGCCCTGGATGCCGTGGCGCGCGACGATCCCAAGGCGGCGCGCGCCCTGGTTGACGAGCTCTCGGCCTTCGTCGCCGCGAAACCCGAGACCGCCGCCGGGCGCCGTTCGCTTGCCGAACTGCGCGGCGAGATCATCGACGGCGCCAATCTGGTGCGGCTGGCCGAGACCGAAATCCTGTCGCCTCTCGATGCCCGCGCCAAAATCATGGTCCTCGAGGCAGCGAAGCGCGTATCCCTCATCACGGCCGTCAGCCCCCGCGCGCTGGTCGATATCGCCTATGTCGTGTTCGAGGCCGGGCGCCTGATCCGGCGCCTCTCCGAGCTTTATGGCGGCCGGCCCGGCACGCTCGGCTTCTTCCGGCTGGCGCGCGGCGTGCTCGCGCATCTGGCGGTGACCGGCTCGATCGCGGTCGGCGACAGTTTCGTGCAGCAGATCGTCGGCCACGGCCTCGCCGCGAAGCTCTCGGCAAAGCTTGGCGAAGGCGTGGTCAACGGCATGATGACGGCGCGCATCGGCATCGCCGCGATGGAAACCGCCCGCCCCCTGCCGTTCATCGCCGTCAAGCGCCCGGGCCTCGGCGATTTCCTCTCGGCGCTGACCTCCTTCGCGGCAAAAAAGGACGCTCAGGCGGGCGAATAGCGTAAACGCGAAACCCCGCTCCAGTGACGAAGCATTAACCAATCTTCTCCATGGTCAGTCAGGTCCCAAGAAAAGACTCTGTCGTGCCGGGTGTCGTCAATGAGAAGCGTAATCCTGTCCTGCGTGCTGCCTGCGGCGGTTGCGATTGCCGCGCCGCTCGGCCTCGTCGAAAAGGCCTTTGGCGGGGAGCCGGACAAGCAGTTCTTCCATTCGGTCGAAGGCAGGTGGGTCGGCCCCGGCGAGATCATCGCGGGCAAGTATAAGGGCACCAAATTTACCTGCGATTTCAACGGCTCGACGCCCGCCAGCCAGCTCGGCATGACACTTGACGGCGGCTGCAGGGTCGGCGTGTTCACGCAGAAGATGTCTGCCAGCGTCGAGCGCAAGGGGCGCGACGGCTACAGGGGCACCTTCATGGGCGGCTCGACCGAAAGCGGCATGGACATTGTCGGCGGCAATGTCGTCGACGCCCAGAAGGTCGTCTTCACCATCAACCGCAAGCAGTTGAATGGCGTCATGCAGGCGCGTGTTCCCGACGGCAATTCAATGACCGTGACGGTAGCCGTGCGTGTCGGCAGTCAGCTGGTGCCGGTGATCGGCATGAGCCTGAAGCGGATCGACTCGGTGGAAGTCGGCGCCATCGCCAAGAACTGATCCGGCGCGGCGCCTGCAAGGCGGCCGCCTCAAGCGACGACCAAAAAGGCGACGACCAAAAAAGGCGGCGACCAAGAAAAAGGCGGCGGCCAACCGGCCGCCGCCTTCGCGTTTGTCGACGGCTGCGCTCAACCCTTGATGGTGGCGGTCAGCTCGTCATAGGCCTTGCAGGCTTCGTCGAGCGTCGTCGCGCCCTGATATTTCGTCGTGATGGCCTGCACCTTGGCGGTCAGATCGGCCGCCTTGCTCGGATCCTTGGTGATGGCCTCCTGGAGCGCGGCAGCGATCTCCTGCGCCTTCTTGGTCGCCATTTCCTGGGTGCATTCCGGCCCCTTGGAGCAAGCCGAAACAGCCAGCGCCGCAACACCGACGGCGACGAGCAAGAACTTCTTCATGTCAATCATCTCCTCAAAAAAAGGCAGCCGCCCATCGCCGCTGCCTCCAATGGCCGAAGCCGGACGTGCCATAACCGCTGATTGTGACGGCACGCAACAACCGGACCGCGTAAACTTGTGTAACGGAGCTGCAACAGGCGTTTGCCGCCTGGCCTGCTGGCTTGTATCCTGCCGCGTGCGTCCTGCCCTTCCAGCCAGTCTCCGCGCCCTTGCCTCTCGCTCCCGGGGCATGCAAGGAGTGCTTCGAGCAACGGGATGACAGGCATGGCGGCTGAAGCGTCGAGCAGCGATCTGGTGCAGGTGGTGGCGCTGCTCGCCGCGGGCGTCGTCGCGGTGCCGATCTTCAAGCGCATGGGGCTGGGCTCGATCCTCGGCTATCTCGCCGCCGGCGTGGTCATCGGTCCGTTCGGCCTGCGCATCTTTTCCGAATCCGGATCGATCCTCCACGTCGCCGAGCTCGGCGTCGTCATGTTCCTGTTCATCATCGGGCTGGAGATGCAGCCATCGCGGCTCTGGGGCCTGCGACGCGAGATTTTCGGCCTGGGCGCCCTGCAGGTCGGCGTCTGCGCCTTGCTTCTGACCCTCGTCGGCCTCGCCGGAGGCTTTCCGATCGCGCAATCCTTCGTTGCCGGCGCCGGCTTCGTGCTGACCTCGACGGCGATCGTCATGCAACTGCTGGAAGAGCGCGGCGAGATCGCCACGCCGAAAGGCCAGCGCATCGTCTCCATCCTGCTGCTCGAAGACCTGGCGATCGTGCCGCTGCTGGCGCTGGTCGCATTCCTTGCGCCTGGCGGCGCCGAGACCAGCTTTTCGGAACGCCTGACGGAAGTCGGCATCGGCATTGCGGCGATCGTCGGGCTGGTCGTGGCCGGCCGTTACCTGCTCAACCCGCTCTTCCGCATCCTGGCCGACGCACGCGCCCGGGAGGTCATGACCGCCGCGGCGCTGCTGGTGGTGCTGGGATCGGCGCTCGCCATGCAGCTCTCCGGCCTGTCGATGGCGATGGGCGCTTTCCTCGCCGGCGTGCTGTTGTCGGAATCGACCTTCCGCCACCAGCTCGAAGCCGATATCGAGCCGTTCCGCGGCATCCTGCTCGGCCTGTTCTTCCTCGCCGTGGGCATGTCGCTGGACCTCGGCGTCGTGGCCCAGAACTGGCGGATCGTCGCGATCTCTGTCGTGGCCTACATGGTCATAAAGGCGATCGGCATCTACGCCGTCGCGCGCATCCTGAAGAGCGGCCACCGCGAGGCGCTCGAACGCGCCGTCTTCATGGCGCAGGGCGGCGAATTCGCCTTCGTGCTTTATTCATCCGCCGCCGCGGTCGGCATCATCGACGGACAGGCCAACGCCACGCTGACCGCAATCATCATCATCTCCATGGTGCTGACGCCCCTGGCGATCATAGCGCTGCGTTACATCACCCCGCGCGACGAGCAGTCGCTCGACGGCGTCGACATCGCCGACGGCCTTACCGGCAATGTACTCATCATCGGCTTCGGCCGCTTCGGTCAGATCGCCAGCCAGCCGCTTCTGCTGCGCGGGCTGGATGTCTCGATCATCGACAACGAGGTGGAGATGATCCAGGCAGCCGCCGATTTCGGCTTCAAGGTCTATTATGGCGACGGCACGAGGCTGGACATCCTGCACGCCGCCGGCGCGGGGCGGGCGCGCGCGGTGCTGATCTGCGTCGACAAGCCCGACGCCGCCGTGCGCATCGCCCAGTTGATCAAGGCCGAATTCCCGCTGGTCACCATCCTGGCGCGCGCCTTCGATCGCGGCACGGCGCTGCAGCTGGTGCGCGCCGGCGTCGACTATCAACTGCGCGAAACCTTCGAATCGGCGCTGGTCTTCGGCGGCTCCGCGCTGGAGGCGCTTGGCGTCGACCCGGAGGAAGTCGCCGAGGTCATCGAGGATGTGCGGCGGCGCGACGAAGCGCGTTTCGAGACGCAATTGGCCGAGGGCGTGCGCGCCGGCCAGCGGTTCCTCAAGGGCAATATCGGCACGCCGATCCCGACCCCGCTCACGCAGCCGCGCCACGCCGGCCGGGCGCTGAACCAGGAAACCGCCGTCGTGCTGAACAAGGCAGAGACCAGGAACTGAGGAACAACGCATGGCAGAACTCGATCCGCGAGCGTTTTCCGTCACCAGATTCTGGCGCGATGCCGGTGAGGATGCCTGGTTCGAGAAGAACGAGGCCTTCGACGCGGATTTCCGCAATCGTTTCCTCGAGCTGCATTACGCTGCCGCCCGGCGCGAATGCGACGGCTGGAACGCGCATGCCGAGGGCACGCTGGCGCTGATGATCCTGCTCGACCAGTTCCCGCGCAATTGCTTCCGTGGCACCGGCCACATGTGCGCGACCGATCCGCTCGCACGGTATTTCGCCGACAAGGCAATCGCCGCCGGTCATGACCTGGAACTGGACGAACTGGTTCGCGTCTTCCTCTATTTGCCCTTCGAGCATTCCGAATCGCTTGCCGACCAGGAACGTTCAGTGGCGCTGACGGCAGCCAAGGCGCCCGAATACCTGAAATACGCCGAGGAGCACCTGGAGATCATCCGCCGCTTCGGCCGCTTCCCGCACCGCAACCGCATGCTTGGCCGGGCGACGACGGCCGAGGAGCAGGCATTTTTGGACGGCGGCGGTTTTTCCGGCTGATTACTCAATCTCAGGAAAACCGAGGTTTCCGTCGAAGGCTGGATATCACCCC
>JAFKFE010001166.1 GCA_017308345.1 Alphaproteobacteria bacterium
TCGGCACAGATACAGCTTGCCGCCGCCAGGGTGGTTGACCAGTCGGCCACTCGGCGCATGGAGCGCCATCCATCGCCCGAAGGCCGTGCGCGGATGCATGTCGTTGACCACCTCGTCGACGATGCCGAACACGGCGCTGCCGTCAGCGCGCCGTCCGCGATAGGCCACGTAGCTCCCGGCCTTGCCCTCGCGCAGCGACTTGCGCGATAGAACCTCCTCCATGGCCAGCGGGCCGCTACCTTGCCGACAGCCGGTTTCTTCAAGGCCGTCGAAGAAATGGGAAGTGTCGAATATCCCCGCGTCATCGACGCGGTAATAATCCTCGAGCAGCCGATTTGCGGAGGCCGGGTCGGGGCAGATGACGGTGCTGAGGTCCTCGGGAATATCCCGCTGCCTGGGCAAGGGCTCCGCATGCGCGGCTGCAAAATGCGGCGCTGGGAGCGTGATGCTCGCCGCCACCAGGAAAGTTGTCGCCAAGAGGTTCTTTGGGTCCATGGATCATTCGGAGTCGTTGCTTTCAGTCAGCGGCAATGTGACGGCAACAGGACCTTAAGCGAAGCGCCAGGATGTACCGGTTCCTCGCCGGGTTCGATCACTCGAAGCGAGTGGGAGCCGTCGTCGATCGGGGCGAGACGATCGACCGGTGCTTGCGGGGAAAGCGGCGGCGCAAGGGAAAACAAGCTCGGCGGCCGGATGGCAAATGCCGTCTTGCGACCGAGCGGGACATGGCCGCTTTCCGAGCCGGATACGCTGGGCTTGGATTGGAGTGGCCCTGCTCGCCTTTCTGCTTCTCGTTCCGGAGAGGAGGCTTTGGGCAGGAAAATCACGCTCTATCCGCGGACGGCGATCTGTAGCTGGGCAAGGAAGTCCTCGAAATGACTCCGGTCCTGGAAGAAGCGCTGCGTCGCCTTCGTCGTGCCTGCCCTGTGCTGGATGTGAAGGACACGCGAATTCCTGTCAGCCTTGAGGGAAAGGCCGGTAATGCCGGTGAGAGGAATATCGATCGATCCGCGTCTCAGGATCGAGTCGGGGATCGAAACATGGTTCGACGAGATCACGATATTTCGATCCGGCATAAGCGAAGCCCGGACCGCCATGATCGCGTAGGCGACGAGGCCAAAGGAAAACAAGGCCAGGAGCATGAAGACGATTTTTGAGACATCGGGACCGAGTTCGACCAGGCGATTGATAGTGACCTCGGTGTCGCCATAGGCGACCTCGTAGCTCATGAGCGACGCGCAGGCGAGAAAGAAGCCGATAGCGAGCACGACCAGGCATAATTTCGGCTTGTATGAATATGAGTGGATTGCATTCATCTGGAACCCGACGCTGGAGGGATGAGGTACCCTGCAGCCTGTCCTATGTCGGGGCCACGATCTGCAAGCCGCGCGGACGTACCGGTGCATCGCCCGGGGTGGCGTTTCGGGCGGATGATCCGGATGTTGACCTCGCAATCCCCGCCGGAGCCCGATGTTGATACCGATCATTCTCGCCGCCACGGTTTCCGCCAGCCAGATCGGCGATCTTCAGACTTATCGCGACTGGATCGTCGGTTGCGACAACCGGCATGCCTGTCACGCCACCACGCTCTATCCCGAGCCCACGCCGCAAGAAGCCGAGACCGGCGCGAATTCCGTCGCCGACAATGCAATTGGCATGGCGATTCTGCGCGGCGCGGGGGCGAATGATGCTGCCCGCGTCCGCTTCCTCCCCTGCTATCCGTGCGATAACCAGGACAGCCCGGATCCCGCCGCCGTTCGCCGCCTGGCCGTCTTGGATAAGGCCGGGAAGGTCCTCTTTGGTCTGAAGCTCGGTTCTCGGGACGCCAGTCTGGCCAACGCATCCGAAGGATTGCCGGTTTCCGCGGATTCGGCTCTCTTTCCGGCGCTGGCAGAGGGTGAGGTTCTCGAACTCGCCGATGGCGCGGATCAGCCTCTCGCCGGCATTTCGTTGCGCGGCCTGCGCGACGCCATGCGCCACATGGATGCCGATCAGCAGAGGCTTGGAGACGTCAGTGCCCTGGCGGAGCGTGGCAAGGCCGTTGCCCATCTCGTACCGCCCTGGGTGCCGGAGCAGCCGCTCGTCGTGCCGCCGGTCGCTACCCTCCCGCCGACCATGTTGACGCAAGCCGGGCTGCGGCGATTGCAGGAACGGAACAAATGCGACCATTCGGGCGCCGGGCTGCCCGAGGCGATCTACCAGCGGCTCGACGATCACACGACGATGCTCCTGCTGAATGCCGGCTGTTCATCCTATAACGGCGAGGGCTTCGTCTATGTGGTGGACAACCAGGGCAGGGCGCTCCCCGCCGTCGTTCGCCTGACGCCATCCGATCCGCCGTTGGCGGAGCCGCAGGTCACATCGGCGTACTGGGACGATAAGCTGCGCCGATTGCGCAGCTTCGCCCGTGGTCGCGCCATGGCCGATTGCGGGCAGGACCAGGCTTTCGCGTGGGACGGTTCGCAGTTCCTGCTGGTCGAGGAGGCCGATATGGGCGCGTGCCGCGGCAGTATCGACTACATCACCGTTTATCGGCGGGAAACGGTGGAACGAGAATAGCCGTCCCGATGATCCCCTCTCGGACTTCCGCGCGGAGCGTCCGGTTTGAACGACATCGCATATGCTTGAACCTGCGGAGCAATAAGTCGGCGGTTCGTGGTCCTCAATCGCAGCGATAGAGGCGGGTCAGCGCACTCGGATCGGGTTCGAGTTGCCGCCATTCGATGACCTTGCCGCCATCCGAAAGGGTGAACTCCTCGAGCGAATCCCATTCCTCTCCGCCACCGGAATTATGCGCGTTCACCGTGATCCGCCGGGGATTGTCTCGCTCCTGAAGAATGCTGGTGACGGTGAGACCGCCTTCCCCCTGGCTCAGTCCCTTGGCGTCGATCGACAGGATCGCGGAAGAGAGGATCGCGGAGAATCCACCGGCCAGGCAATCGGCGGCGACGTGAGCCCAGCGCCCTTGAAACGCTTTCGGAAACTCATGAAAGGGGCGCCGCTGGCGCGCTGAAGCATCGTCATCGGTCTTCATCGGCTTCTGGTCCGCGCCGCCCGCCCAGGCGGCATCGGGCGTTGCAGGCACGGAGCATGCTCCAAAGGCCAATCCCAGAATCAGAAAGCGGGCCGCGCGCGGAGCGATCATGAGCATCCCTCCTATTTCGCGGGTTCAGCGCCGGGAACCGCGTGATTGACCAAGGCGTCGATGTCCGCGGTTCGCTTCGTCTTGAGCGCTTTCAGGAAATCACCGGCGCCTTCGCCATAATGGCGTCGGCTGACAGCGAACAGAATGACCGCGTTCTTCCCGCCGGGCATCGTCACCGGGACGTAGCGATAGGCATCCCATTCCACGGTGAGCGTGCCGGAGCTTTCTTCGCTGACGAGGAAGTCCAGCACGACCTGGCCGTTGTCGGGGTTCCGGAGGATTTGATAGTTGGCGATCGGGTCGCTGCCCTTGCGCTTGTCGAGCATCTCCGTCTGGGCCTTGAGCGCATCGGCGACGCCGACACCTGATGTCAGAAGCTCGACGCTCACCATATCCGTATAGGATTCAGGCTGCTGGCCCGGCGGCAGATATTCATGCTTGACGTAGTCGGCCGAGGGCCTGGCGCTCCATGCGAGGCGATACTGGGCGCCGGCGAATTCTATCGGACCGGGGATGCCAAGATAATCGGTGGGGGGAACCGACTGCGCCGGAGCGGAACTCCACGCGCAAGCGGCAAGAACCATCCCGGCCATCGCAGCCGAGATGGCCTTCTTCACCCTTTTCCCGAACATCCTTGTCCTTTCGTTGGGAGGGATGCCGGGGGCGATCACATGCCGCCGGTCCACCTCTTTCCCGCCGCCGCAGACTTGCGCGGCGTCCTATGACGTCACGCGCATAGTTCGAACGGCTCCGGTCGTCAGACAATGGGCCATCGCGTACCGGTGCATCGCGGCGCGTCGTCGCCATGGCGGCATTGGCCGGGACTCCGGAGCGGATGCCGCCGAACGGCAGGATGCGTGCGTAGGCCAGCGTGAAGGTCACGCGACCAGGGCGCCACCCTGCGAGCCTCGGGTGGCAGGCAACCCAAAAGTACCTACCGCATATTGCCCGTATGCCCTTGCGAATAGCGCCCGGGCTGCGGCCACACCGTGAGCCCATGCGGCTCGACACCGACGCGGATCTTGGTCACCGCGCCGCTGGTCGTGTCGATCATATAGACGTCGCTGTCGAAGCGGCCGGAGAGCCAGAGCTGCTTGCCGTCGGCGCTGACATTGCCCATGTCGGGGCTGCCGCCGCCAGGGATCGGCCACTGCGCGACCACCGAGCGGGTGGCGAAGTCGATCACCGTCACGCTGCCGGGGCCCTTGGCCTTGCCCTGCTCCATCTTGTGCGAGCCGCGGTTCGAGACATAGAGGCGCTTGCCGTCGCGGCTGACGACGAAGCCATGCGCGCCGATGCCGGTCGGGATGAAGCCGATTTCCTTGAAGCTGTCGCCGTCGACCAGGAACACGCCGTCATTCACCATGTCGGCCACATAGAAGACCTTGCCGTCGGGCGAGAGGCGGACGTCCTGCGGCATGCCCATCCTGGAGAGGTCGAGGTGGCCGAGCACCTTCTGGTTCTTCAAGTCTATCTTGGCCAGGCCGCCATCGCCATATTCGCAGGTGAAGATCGCATAGGAGCCGTCAACCGAGAAGTCGGCATGGTTGATGCCGGGGCAGGTCGGCGTCGGCAGGCTCGACTTCAACGCCATGGTGTGCGGGTCGCGGAAATCGAGCTGCTTCATCGCCTCGTCGACGACGACGGCGGCGCTGCCGTCCGGCATGAAATACAGATTATAGGGGTCGTCGACTGGAATCTGCCGGCCAGGCTTGGCCG
>JAFKFE010001167.1 GCA_017308345.1 Alphaproteobacteria bacterium
TTGCTTGTCCTGCTCGTGCGTCTTTTCTTCCTTTTTCGTCTGATCCAGCGTTGCAGGTGTCTGCTTCGCGACGACGTCAAGTTGCTTTGGCTTCTCGAATTGGCTCTGCGCCGGGGGAACGGCCGGTACCTCTTTTGCAGCCTCTTGCGTCGGCGGCTTCGCATTGCTCGGCGGCGTGCCCGCCTTTGCAACTTCATCAGCTTTGGGCGGATTCGTCTGAGCCGGTTGGTTTGCCGGCTTCAACGTCGCCTGAGATTTTCCGGCCCTTCGATTCGTGCGATCGAACGGATCGCTGATGTTTCCGTCGGCAGGGCTTGATGCCGTCGTCGGGAAATTGGCTCGCGCTTCGTCCGCAAGCTTCTCAAGTAGATCGCCAGGATTGTCGAAAAGCGCCTGCTCCTTTTGAGCTTCGGAGCTCTTGCCACCAGCGGCAGCGCTCGACTTCTGCGCCGCCTCGTCCATCGCTTCGCCGATCTTCTCTTTGCTATCTTGATCGGCTTGTTGCTTCTGCTTGGTATCGATAACCTGCTTTTCGAAGCCTTTTTTCCCTCTCTCTTCCGACGGCTTGGTCGCGGTCTCGGTAAGGTCTTCAAGGCCTTTCGGCGCTGCGAACCGATCCGTCAACCGCATCGGATTGAAATAGGCGGCGACCTGACGTCTTCTTGTCTGCGGCGTTGATCAGCCACATCACCAAGAAGAAGGCCATCATCGCGGTCATGAAGTCCGCGTAGGCGATTTTCCAGACACCACCGTGATGCGGCTCGTCGGTATTGCGTCGGCGGCGAACGATAACCAGCGGCTGCGATGAGACGTCTTCCTGACCGTTGCTCATGATGCCACCGCTTCAAGCGCGGAAACCCACGCGGAGATGTTGACCTCGATTTCGGTTTCTTCGATGTGAGCGCGAATGTCGCTGTTCTCTGTTTCGGAATAGCCGATTTGAAGACCCTCCGCCGGCAAGCGTTCGCGAAGGTGCACGACGATTTCGGCCGGCGCCTCTATGTGAATTTTCGCGCCTTCGACGAGTGCGCGCGCGATGGCGTTCTCAAGATCCTGCAGGGCGCGTTCGCGCAATCGTTCGGCAAGCCATGGCCGAAGCAGGGTCGCGACGCGCTCTTCTATGCTCGCCTCGATAAGCTTTGAGACGTTTTCCAAACGCGCGGCCAGGACGTCGGCGCAGTCGCGTTGCCAGTTTTGCTTCTCTTCGAGGAGCGGCTCGGCATGGCGGAGCTGGCGACGAGGCTTGGGGTGTCGCCGGACAAGCTCGAGCGAAATTTCCGCGCCGAACTGGATATTTCACCCAACGGCTATTACCGGCGGCTCAGGCTGAAGCGTGCCGCCGATTTGTTGGCGCATTCGACGCTGATGGTGCGCGATGTGGCTTTGGCTTGCGGGTTCGCGTCGATGTCGAGCTTCGCCCGGGCATTTCGCGAAGAGCACGGGCACGCGCCCAAGGCGATGCGGCGGCATTAGGGTGGAGTGGCGCAGCCCTCTCCTTCGTCATCCTAGGGCGAAGCGACGCGCAGCGTAGACCCTGGGATCCATGCCGTGACCCTCCGAATATCGCGGCGGCGCAGAACTGGAAGTGATGCGCCAGCTAGGATTTCCGCACCGCTGCATTCTCTGGCCGGCGTAACGGCATGGATTCTAGGGTATGCGCGTGTCGCTTCGCTCCTTGCTCCGCCCTGGAATGACGAAGTTATGATGCGGCATCCGGCACAACATTTGCGGAATACCGCATAAGCCAAAAACCTCATCCGGCTATGGTCTCCCCAACAGGAGACCTGCTGCATGAGCATCGTCGTATTCGACCCCGACAGCACCGAGGATGTGGATTTCAAGGACCACATGCGCCATCCGGCGGCGACCGACCCCGCCGGCGGCATGTGGCTCTCCGACACCGAGCCGTCCTTCATCGACGCTGACGCGCTGCGCAAGGGCCGGCTGGCGAAACTGCGCGCCTGGATGCGCGAGGCGGGCTATGGCGGCATCGTGCTGTTCGACCCTTACAACCAGCGCTACGCCACCGGCTCGCGCAACATGTTCGGCTATTTCCTGCGCAACTCGACGCGCTACTTCTTCATCCCGACAGAAGGGCCGATCGTGCTGTTCGAATATCCGCAGAGCTACCATGTCTCGATGGTGCTCGACACGATCGACGAGGCGCGGCCGTCCAAGCTGGTATGGTCCTCGGTCTCCGGCCGCGACGACGAGACCGCCGGACCGTTCGCTGGAGAGCCGCGGCTGCGAGGTCAAGGACTGCCAGGGCGAGATCCTTGCCGTGCGCGCGGTGAAGACGCCGGAGGAAGTTAAATGCCTGCAGGTCTCGATGGCGGGCGCCGAGGCCGCGGTGGCGGCGGTGCGCGAGGCGATCAAGCCCGGGGTTTCCGAGAACGAGCTCTTCGCCGTCATGTATCACGAGGTGATCCGCCAGGGCGGAGAGTTCATCGAGACCCGACTGCTCAGCTCCGGCCAGCGCACCAATCCCTGGTTCAACGAGGCGAGCGGCCGCAAGATCAGGCCAGGAGAGTTGGTCGCGCTCGATACCGACACGATCGGCTGCTACGGCTATTTTTCCGACTTCTCGCGCACCTTCCGCTGCGGCCCGGGCAAGCCGACGCCCTACCAGAAGTCGCTTTACCGCATGGCTTACGACCAGGTGCAGCACAATATCGGGATCGTGAAACCGGGCATGGCCTTCCGCGAGATCGCCGAGAAAGCCTGGAAGATCCCGGAACGCTTCGTCGACCAGCGCTATACCTCGGTCATGCACGGCGTCGGCATGCATGGCGAGACGCCGTTCATCGCGCACGCCATGGACTACGCGACCTACGGCCGCGACGGCATCATCGTGCCGGGCATGGTGGTGAGCGTGGAAAGCTATATCGGCGAGAAAGGCGGCCGCGAGGGCGTCAAGCTGGAGGACGAGATCCTGATCACCGAGACCGGCACCGAACTGCTGTCGCGGTTTCCTTATGAAGATGAGTTTCTGGAGTGAGTGAAGCGATGCCGATACGCTCTGTTGGCGGCGTCCACACGGTGTCGCAGGCCTTCGAGATTGGTCGCGGCACGCGTGACGTCGTCATCCTAGGGCGGAGCAAGGAGCGAAGCGACGCGGCGCAGACCCTAGGATCCATTCCGTTCCGTCTCCGCTTCGCCACGGTGCAGAATTCTGTTAGGCAGCGATCGGCGATCAATGTAACGGCATGGATTCCAGGGTCTTCGCGACGCCGCTTCGCGGCTGCTTCGCCCTGGAATGACGAAGCGGATAGCTTGCTGCAAATCAGAGAATCCGCATGAAAGCTCCCATTTCCATCCGGCGCGGCACGGTGGCCGCTGTGTTCATCGACCTCCAGGAAGAGCATCGCAAGGACGAGCGCTATCTGGTCGAGGGGTTTGGCGACATCCTCGCCAATGTCCAACGCCTGCAGGAGGCGGCGCGGGCGAACGATGCGCCGCTCTATCACTGGGCCTACATCGTCGACCTCGCCGAGGCGCGGCCGTTCCATCCGGTGGACGAAAGCGGCAAGTCGGCCTTCTCCGACAAGGACGACCCGCTGACGGCGATCTGCCATGAGGTGGTGCCACGCGACGGCGAAGCCATGCTGGTCAAGCAGGAGGCGAGCGCCTTCGGCAGGAACAACTTCGCCGACAGGCTCAAGGCAGCCGGCATCGAATGGCTGGTCGTTGCCGGCGTCTGGACCGAAGCCTGCGTCGACGCCACGGTGAAGGACGCGGTGGCGCGCGGTTTTCGCGTGCTTTTGGTCAAGGACGCCTGCGGCAGCGGCACAGGCGCCATGCACCAAGCCGGCATCCTCAACCTGGCCAACCGGCTCTATGGCGGCGCCGTCACCGATACGGCCGGCGCCTGCCGGCTGCTGGCCGGCGATACGGTCAGCGCCTGGCAGGTCGAGGGTTCGGTGCCGTTGCGCTTCACCTTCGAGAATGCGGCACAGCTCTACGCCGGGCTCTGACGGCGATGGCCAGCAACCCCGATCCGGCGAAGCGCGGCAAATACGCCGCCCTGCTCGGTCCGGAACTCTGGGACTATATCGACAAGGTCGATAGCTGGTACCCGCCACAGATCGTGGCCGCGCCGATCGCCGAGCAGCGCGCGGTCTATAATCGAATGTGCGTGGCATTCCACCGGGGCCATCCAGAAGGGGTCAGGAGCAGCGACGGCCTCGTCGCCACGGCAACTCATGCGATCCCGGTCCGCCGCTACCGCATGGCGAACAGGATCGCGGCGGCGATCGTGGTCTACTATCACGGCGGCGGCTTCGTGCTCGGCGACCTCGACAGCCATGACGACATCTGCGCGGAAATCTGCGCCGGCACCGGCTTCGAAGTCGTCTCGGCCGACTATCGGCTGGCGCCGGAACATCTCCACCCCGCTTCCTTCGACGATGCGCTGGCCGTGTTCGAATGGGTGGCGGCGACGAGCGCGCCGCCGATCGTGCTTTGCGGCGAAAGCGCCGGCGGCAATCTCGCGGCGGCGGTGGCGCACGCCACGCGGCACCACCCAAGACATGCCATCGGCCAGATGCTGATCTATCCCGGCCTCGGCGGCGACGAGACCGGGCGTTCCTACGTGGAGCACCCCGAGGCGCCGCTGCTCAGCGTCAGCGACATCGAGTTCTACCGTCGTATCCGGTCCGCGCCAGGACAGTCGCCCGACGACCCGACCTTCTCGCCGCTCCGCGACCGCGACTTCTCCGGCCTGCCGCCAACGGTCATCATCACCGCCGAATGCGATCCGCTGTCGTCGGATGGCGAGGCTTATCGCGACCGCATCCTCGCCGCCGGCGGCCGCGCCTGGTGGCGGGAAGAGCCGCGCCTTGCGCACAGTTTCCTGCGCGCTCGATCGACAGTGCCGCGAGCGGCACAGGCGTTCGCGAGGATTATCAGCCATATTGCAAGCCTGGGCGCCGGCTATGAAGCGCTGATCTCACCCTAGGTGGGGGAGATTGGCTGTATCGGCGTCCTGCGGAACAGCGCACAAGAATTGCGGAAAACCAAACATTTGGCCGCGGAACGCCGACCTATCATCCCTCGGCAGGCAACGGCGCTCCGGCGGGTCGCATCCGCCCCCGCGACTGGCGATTCCCCGGAGCGCCCAACAAGAGGGAACGACGATGAAATTCATGCTGACCGACAGAAAACTGCACCCGCGAGCCAAGCAGACCGCCGACGATTTCAAGACAGGCGCGATCAGCCGGCGCGAATATCTGGCGCTGATGGCCGGCCTCGGCGTCAGCGCCGCCGGCGCGCTGGCGCTGGGCGGGATCGCGCCCTCGCCCGCCCGCGCCGCCGAACCGAAGCGCGGCGGCACGCTGCGCGTGGCGATGAACGTCAAGGGTTTCAAGGATCCGCGCACCTTTGACGGCGTCGAGATGTCGAATGTCGCGCGCCAGTGCAACGAGTATCTGGTGCGCTGGAACACCGACTTCAGCTTCGAGCCGTGGCTGCTGGAAAGCTGGGAGACCAGCGATGACGCCAGGACGATCACGCTGCACGTGCGCAAGGGCATCACCTGGTCGAATGGCGATGCCTTCAATGCCGACGACGTGATCCACAACCTCAACCGCTGGTGCGACGGCTCGGTCGCCGGCAATTCGGTCGCCGCGCGCATGGGCGCGCTGGTCAATGCCGGCACGAAGAAGCCGGTCGACGGCGGCATCCAGAAGGTCGACGACTATACCGTCAGGCTCAACCTCCCCAAGCCCGACATCTCGCTGATCGCCGGCATGGCCGACTATCCGGCGCTGATCATGCACCGCTCCTATGAGGGCGACGCCGACCCGAAGAAGGCGCTCGCCGTCACCACCGGCCCCTGCGAGCTTGTGAGCTGGGACGCCGAGACGGGCGCCGAGGTGAAGCGCAAGGACAAGCCCTGGTGGAAGGGCGAGTTTTATCTCGACGGCATCAAATGGGTCGACTACGGCTCCGACCCCAACGCAACGCTGTCTGCCTTCGAATCCGGTGAGATCGACACCGACCACGAGACCGCATCCGACGCGGTATCGCAAACGGACAAGATGGGGCTGCGGAATTCGGAAATCGCCACCGGCTCGACCATCGTCGCGCGCTTCAATGTCTCCAACGCGCCTTATGACGACGTCAAGGTGCGCCGAGCCGCCCAGCTCGCCGTCGACAACGCGGCCGTGCTGAAGCTCGGCCTCGACGGGCGCGGAAAACCCGCCGACAACCACCATGTCGGCCCGATGCACCCCGAGTTCGCCGATATCGGTCCGGCCAAGCGCGACGTCGATCAGGCCGTGAAGCTGATGAAGGAAGCCGGCAAGGCCGACCACGAATATGAGCTGATCTCTGTCGATATCGAATGGCAGAAAAGCACCGCCGACGCGATCGCGGCGCAGATCCGCGAGGCTGGCCTCAAGATCAAGCGCACCGTGCTGCCGGCCGCGACCTTCTGGAACGACTGGAGCAAGTTCCCCTATTCCTGCACCGAATGGCTCGGCCGCCCGCTCGGTGTCCAGGTGCTGGCGCTCGCCTACAAATCGGGCGCGGCCTGGAACGAAAGCGCCTATTCGGACAAGGAGTTCGACGAGCTTCTCGACAAGGCGCTTGCGACGCCGGACGCCGCGGCGCGCAAGGAGATCATGGCCAAGATCGAGACGAATTTGCGCGAGGCCGGCATCATCATCCAGCCCTACTGGCGCTCGGTCTACCGCACATACCGCAAGGGCGTGCAGGGCTGCGAACAGCACCAGGCGCTCGAGCAGCATTTCGAGAAAGTCTGGCTGGAGAGCTGATTTTCCGAGACAGGGACGGCCGGCGCGACCTTGTCGTCGCGTCGGCCGTTTGCCATTTGCCAAGCGATCGCCTTTCAGCTCAGATTGCGCCGACCGGCTCCCTCCGGCGCGGAATGCGAGAAGCAGCAAGGCATGGACCACTTCGACCTCGGCACTTACCGGCGCCCCATCTCCACCTCCTCGGCCGAGACGCAACGCTGGTTCGATATCGGGCTGAACTGGTGCTACGGCTTCAACCATGAAGAAGGGATCAAATGCTTCGAGAAGGCGCTGGAGACCGAT
>JAFKFE010001168.1 GCA_017308345.1 Alphaproteobacteria bacterium
GATCTCTCGGCGGGCGGCTTCCTTTTGGTCCACTGGACCGACGACGCCTTCTCCTACTGGGCTATCTCGGATGCCGAACGCCCCGCGCTCGACGATTTCGTCACCCGCTTCCGTGCGGCGATCATCGCCAATCCGGCGGCCGGCAGCCCGGGATAGGCAAGGCGGCGTTGTCAAGCATCTGAAACGAGCGGCCGAAGGGCGAGGGTGCCCGGCCTTCCGCCATGCCATCCCGGATGAGAAAGGCGCGCTCGAACGCCTTCACGGGCGGCTGCCGGGCTCGCGGCCCCGCGGGCCGCGCTGCCGGCGGTCGAGGAAACCGCGCAATTCGCCGTATCAGCCTTCGGAAAGCGGCACTACGGCGAATAACCAACCCATTGGAAAGATTGGTGATCCCGACAGGAATCGAACCTGTGACCTACAGATTAGGAATCTGCCGCTCTATCCTACTGAGCTACGGGACCACGCGGCCAGACACATAAACGCTTCGGGCCGGTTCGCCAAGAGGCGAGAAGGCGATGGGAGCGACCGCCGCCTTCGATAGCCGCGTCGTCAGGCGGTCAGCGCCGTTTCCGCCAGCTTCACCCAGTAACTCATGCCGTGCGGGATGACCTCGTCGTTGAAGTCGTAGGCCGGGTGGTGCAGACCTGCCGAGTCGCCATTGCCGATGAAGATGAAGGCGCCGGGCCGGGCCTCCAGCATATAGGAGAAATCCTCCCCGCCCATCAACGGCTGGATGGCGCGGTGAACATGGCCGTCGCCGGCGACGTCGGCCGCGACATCGCCGGCAAAGGCGGTTTCCTCGGCATGGTTGAAGGTGACGGGGTAGTTGGCATCGTAATCCACCTCGATCGTCGCGCCGAAGGCGGCGGCGAGGCCGGCGCTGAGCGCGCGGATGCGCTCTTCCGATCTCTTGGCCACTTCCTTCCTCAGCGTGCGCACGGTGCCGGCGATCTCGGCGCTTTCCGGGATGACGTTGTAGGCATCGCCGGCGTGGAACTTCGTTACCGACACCACCACGGCCTCGACCGGGTCGGTGCTGCGCGAGGCGATGGTCTGCAGCGCGCCGACCAGCTGGCTGGCGATGACGATCGGGTCGATCGTGCCGTGCGGCATCGCGGCATGGCCGCCGCGACCCTTGACGGTGATGGTGAATTCCGCCGTCGCGGCCATGATCGGGCCGGGCTTGATGGCGAACTGGCCGACCGGCAGTCCGGGCATGTTGTGCATGCCGAACACTTTTTCGATGCCGAAGCGCTCCATCATGCCGTCCTTGACCATCTCATTGCCGCCGCCGCCGCCTTCCTCGGCCGGCTGGAAGATCACCGCCACGGTGCCTGCGAAATTGCGCGTCTCGGCAAGATATTTGGCCGCACCCAGCAGCATCGCCGTGTGGCCGTCATGGCCGCAGGCATGCATCTTGCCCGAAACGGTCGAGGCCCATGGCTTGCCGGTTATCTCGTTGATCGGCAGCGCGTCCATGTCGGCGCGCAGCCCGATGACCGGGCCATCGCCCCTGCGGCCGCGAATGATGCCCACGACGCCTGTCTTGCCCAGCCCCGTCACCACTTCGTCGCAGCCGAAGGACTTCAGCTTTTCAGTGACGAAGCCGGCAGTCTGGAAGACGTCGAAATTCAGCTCCGGCGTCCGGTGGAGATGTCGTCGCCAGCCAGCGACTTCTTCCTGCATTTCCGCTGCGCGGTTGAGAATCGGCATGATCGGTCCATCTCTTGGTTGATTGGCGGCGGTCGGTTCAGAACCGATGCTCAGCAATTGTTGTCAATTGTGAATGTCTGGCATTTTGCCATTTTGGCGTCACATAGGGTAAATAGCACCGCAACAATGCGGTCCGGGGTCGAGGGTCGGCCCGCATTTCGCTGGCGATGGGTAACGAAATCTTACGGAGCCAGCGGCGATCACGGCAAGAGGCGATTTTCGGATTTGATCATGCGGCAAAGGCATTTCCTCAACCTGTTGCTGGCAGGCGCGCTGGCGCTTTCGGCGTTTGGCGGCGCCGCGCGCGCCAACCCGGTGGTCCTGTTCGATCTGAAGAGCGGCTCCATTCTGGAGCACCAGGACGCGTTCAAGCGCTGGTATCCGGCCTCGCTCAGCAAGCTGATGACCGCCTATGTCACCTTCCGCGCGATCCAGGCCGGCGAGGTGGCGCTCGATTCGCCGATCAAGGTGACCAAACATTCGGCCGGCGAGCCGCCGAGCAAGATGGGCTTCAAGCCCGGCTCGGTGATGCGGCTCGACAATGCGTTGAAGATGATGCTGGTCAAGTCGGCCAACGACATCGCCATGGCCATCGGCGAGAATATCGGCGGGTCGCAGGCGGCATTCGCTGACCGCATGAACGCCGAGGCGGCCCGGCTCGGCATGGTCGGCACGCATTTCGTCAATCCGAACGGGCTTTTTTCGCCGGATCAATACACGACCGCGCGCGACCTCGCCGTGCTGGTGACGGCGTTGCGCAACGATTTCCCGCAATACGCGCCCTGGTTCTCGATCGAGGGCCTGGCCGTCGGCAAGAAGGCGCTCCCGAACTATAATCTGCTGATCGGCCGCTATCCCGGCGCCGACGGCATGAAGACAGGTTTCGTCTGCTCGTCCGGCTTCAACATGATCGGCTCGGCGACGCGCAACGGGCGCACGCTGGTCGCCGTGGTGCTCGGCGAGAAATCGGCCGTCAGCCGCGCCGAGGCGGCGGCCAAGCTGCTCGATCAGGGTTTCGACACGCCGGCGGCGGGTTCGACCACGCTGGCGGCCCTCAAGCCTTACGGCGCCACGCTGTCGCCCAACGACATGCATGACGAGATCTGCAAGAAGAAGACGAAGGAGGAGCAATCCGAGGCAGCCCCCGAGGTTGCCGCCAAGGACGCGCCGAAGTCGCCCTACCAGGTGAAGCTCGATCATCCTACGCTGATCGCGGTCGGTCTCGGCGGCGCCACCGGGCCGGCGCCGAAGGCATTCGTCGACCAGGCCGATCAGAACTATGCCGATGTGCCGCTGCCGAGCTGGCGGCCCGACATTCCGGCGCCGAAGGGCGCCGAGCCGCTGGCGACTGGAACGGCGGCCGCCGCGGCGCAAGGCGACCAACCCGCCAAGGCGGCGAACTAGCCAATATGACGGGTGGCTTTCCCATTCCCGTTTCGGTGCTCACCGGCTTTCTCGGCGCCGGCAAGACGACGCTGCTCAACCGGCTGCTCAAGGATCCGGTGCTTGCCGACACGGCGGTGATCATCAACGAATTCGGCGAGGTGGCGATCGACCATCTTCTGGTCGAACAGGCGTCCGACGGCATCATCCAGCTTTCCGACGGCTGCCTGTGCTGCACGGTCCGCGGCGACCTGGTCGACACGCTGGCCGATCTGGTCGACCGCCTGCAGACGGGCCGCATCGCGAAACTGGCCCGTGTCGTCGTGGAGACGACCGGTCTGGCCGATCCGGCGCCGGTGCTCCAGTCGATCATGGCGCATCCGGCGCTGGTGCAGGCCTTCCGGCTCGACGGCGTCATCACGCTGGTCGACGCCGTCAATGGCGAGGCAACGCTCGATGCCCATGTCGAGGCGGTGAAACAGGCCGCGGTCGCCGACCGCATCGTGCTCACCAAGACCGACCTTGCCGACGTGGCCGCCATAGAGGCGTTGCGGGCAAGGCTCAGGCAAATCAATCCGGGCGCCGTCGTGCTCGACGCCAACGAGGCCGGTACCGGCGCCGCGGCGCTGTTCGATTGCGGGCTCTATAATCCTGAGACCAAGTCCGCCGATGTGCGGCGCTGGCTCGGCGAAGAGGCGGCGCATGATCATCACCATGACCATGGTCATGACCATCATCACCATGACGGCGACCATGATCACCATCATACCCATCGCCACGACACACGCGTGCGCACGCACTCGCTCGTCCATGACGGGCCGGTGCCGTTCTCGGCGATCGAGATGTTCCTCGATCTTCTGCGCTCGACGCATGGCGAGAAACTCCTGCGCATGAAGGGCGTCATCGAGCTCGCGGAGGACCCGTCGCGGCCGCTGGTCATCCACGGCGTGCAGAAGATCCTGCATCCGCCGGCAAGGCTGCCGGTCTGGCCCGACGGCCAGCGCGGCACCAGGCTGGTTCTGATCACGCTCGACATGCCGCAAGATTACATCCGGCGGCTGTTCGCGGCCTTCACCAACAAGCCGTCGATCGACACGCCGGACCGTGCCGCGCTTGAAGCCAATCCGCTGGCGATTGCCGGGATGTAAACCTGAAAAATTGGCCGGTCAGATGGCGTTGCCGCGCTCGACCAGGAAACGATGCCCGCCCATCACCGCGGCCGTTTCGATCAACCGGTGGCCGGCATCGGCGCAAAAGGCCGGAATGTCGATCACGGCCAGCGGATCGGTGGTTTCGAGCCATAGCCTGGCGCCTGGCCGCATCGCGGCCAGCCGCTTGCGGGCTTTCAGCACCGGCAACGGACAGTTCAGTCCCTTGAGATCGTAGATGGCGGCCTGTCTTGCCAAGCTGAGGGCTCTCAGCCGCCGAACATGCCGAGCAGCTTCTTCTTCAGCTTCGACACGGTGCCCTGGTCGGCATCGGCCGCCTGCTGGGTTTCCTGCGCGGGCGCGGGTTCGACGCCCGCGGTGACGACCGGCTGCTCGGCCGCCTGTTTGGCGGCTTCCTTCTCGGCCAGGGCTTGCTGCTTGGCCGCTTCCTTCGCGGCCTTCGCCGCCTCGATCGCCGCCAGGCGCTGCTCCTCGGCCTTGCGCTTGGCTTCCTTCTCCGCGTCGATCGCCGCCATCTTGCGGCCGAGCGGGGAATCGATGCGGCCCATGCGGGTCGTTTCCGTCACCGAGCCGTCGGCGTTC
>JAFKFE010001169.1:0-2713 GCA_017308345.1 Alphaproteobacteria bacterium
AAGTCCGCGCCGCTATCGAGCGCGCCGGTCCCTTCGACGGCTATGTCCTGAATTCGGTGCAGTTCGCCGGCGCCTTTGAGAAGGTTCTTGCTGGCGCGCCGTCCATCTTCGTGGCGCACAATGTCGAGCATCGCTCGGCCGAGGAGAATGCCGCCGCGGCCGGCAGCGCGTTTCAGCGCTGGATGTTCCGCCGCGAGGCCAGACTCCTCAAGGTCATGGAGGAGCGGCTCTGCGGTGCCGCGCGCTTTGTGTTCACGCTGGCCGAGGAAGACCGCGCGGCACTTGGCGTCGCTTCCGGCGGACGCTCGGCGGTGCTGCCGCTGGTGACCCGCGCCAAGGCGCCGACGGGCAAGGCGCAGCGTCGCATCGATTGCGACGCCGCGCTGATCGGCACCTGGACCTGGCAGCCGAACCGCATCGGGCTCGACTGGTTCCTGACCAAGGTCGTGCCGCATCTGCGGCCGGATTTCCGCATCAGGATCGCGGGCAACATGCCTTCCGGCATCAGCTCGCCGCATCCCGGCGTCTCCTTCGTCGGCAGGGTTCCCGACGCGCAGGCCTTCGTGCGCGGCGGTGCCGTCATTCCCTTGATCAGCACCGCCGGCAGCGGCGTGCAGCTGAAGACCATCGAGACCTTCGAGCTCGGCCTGCCGTCCGTCGCCACCAGCCGTTCGCTGCGCGGCATCGGCTATCGTCCCGACAATTGCGTGGTGACCGACGATCCGGTTGCTTTCGCCGCCGCTCTCCAGGCGGCCGCCGCCAATGTCCGTGACGTGGATGGCAGCGCCTTTCATCGCCGCCAGCTCAACGCGCTCGACGCGGCGATCGGGCTCGGCCTCGAGAAACTCGGCGCCGTCAGGCAGGAGGTCGCCGCATGAACATGCACACCGCGCGCGCCGCCTTCGGCTTCGATACGCTGAAGACCATTCTGGGCATTCCGGTGCTGGCGATACGCTGGGACGAGGCCATCGCCTTGCTCACAAGGCTGATCGACGAGCGTCGCTTCACCAAGGTGAGCTTCCTCAATGCCCACAATGCCAATCTCGCCTGCACCGATCCGGTCTTTGCCGAGGCGCTGGAAAACTTCCTCATCCTGCCGGACGGCGTCGGCGTCGACATGGCGGCGAAGCTGCTTTACGGCGAGCCATTCCCCAGCAATCTCAACGGCACCGATTTCATTCCGGCCTTCCTGCAGGCCTCGTCGCACCCGCTGACGGTGGCGCTGCTCGGCACGACCCGCGCCAATGCCGAGGCAGCGTGCGCGAAGCTTTCGACGCTCGCCGTGCAGCACAATTTCGTCGTCATCCATGACGGCTTCTTCTCCGCCGCCGAGGAGCCGGCGGTCCTCGAGCGCATTGCCAGGCTGAGGCCGGACGTGCTGCTCGTCGCCATGGGTGTTCCGCGCCAGGAATTGTGGATCGAGCGCCATATCGACAGCCGTCACTGCACGCTGCCGGTCGCCGTCGGCGCGTTGCTCGATTTCATGAGCGGCTCGGTGCCGCGCGCGCCGCTATGGCTGCGCCGGCTGCGGCTCGAATGGCTGTTCCGCCTGTGGATCGAACCCGGCCGTCTGTGGCGCCGCTATATCGTCGGCAATCCGCTGTTCCTGTGGCGCGTCCTCAGGCAGAAGCTGTCGCTCGGGCCGCGGCAGGCGGAGGCGCGCCGGTGAACAGCCGCTTCGTGCCGGATAGCTCCGCCGGCGTCGAACCGTTGCCGCGCGTGCCTTCGGCCGCAATCGTCACCGCGAGCTATGCGCCCGACTTCGAGCGCTGCCGGCTCCTGTGCGAAACCATCGACCGCCACGTCACCGGCATGGCGCATCACTACATCCTCACCGAGCATCGCGACGTCGCGCTGTTTCGCCGCTTGGAAGGCAGCCGCCGCAGCGTCGTCGACGAGCGGGACCTGCTGCCGCGCTGGCTGCATGTCCTCGACGACCCGCTGAGCGGCTTCCGCCGACGCGTCTGGCTGAGTTTCAGGACGCAGCCGTTGCGCGGCTGGCATGTGCAGCAGCTGCGTCGCATCGCCATCGCCGGCCACGCCAAGGAAGACGTGCTGGTCTTCTGCGATTCCGACGTCGCCTTCCTGAAACCGTTCGACACCGGCGCCTTCTGGCGCGACGGCAAGGTGCGGCTGTTCCGGCGCGACGGCGTGCTGTCGAACGATGGGCATGACGAGCATCGCATCTGGTCGCGCAACGCCGGCACGGCACTTGGCGTCGATCCCGCCGATCGATCGAGCCACGACTACATCTCGACGCTGATTGCCTGGCGCCGCGAGACGGTCAACGCGATGTGCGAGCGCATCGAGAAGGTGCATGGCCGCGACTGGGTCAGCGTCGTCGGCTCGGCGCGCCAGTTCTCCGAATGCATGATCTATGGCCGCTATGTCGACGACTTGCTTCAAGGCGCCGGTCATTTCCACGGTTCGGAGGAGTTGTGCCGTGTCCACTGGAACGGCAAGCCGCTCTCGGACGAGGAATTCCGCCGCTTCGTCGACACCATGGCGCCGGAACAGGTGGCGGTCGGCATGCAGTCCTTCATCGGCACCGATATCGGCCGCATCCGCCGCCTGATCGGGCTTGATTAGTTTCTGACAAATCCGAAACTCGGGAACTAGTAGAAGCGATCCTCTCGTCGTCATTCCACGGCGGAGCAAGGAGCGAAGCGACGCGCGCAGACCCTGGAATCCCCCGTGACTGCGGAGCGCCGCA
>JAFKFE010001169.1:2727-7571 GCA_017308345.1 Alphaproteobacteria bacterium
CACGGAATGGATCCTCGGGTCTCCGCGTCCGCTTCGCTCCCGCTCCGCCCGTGGACGACGAAGCTGTGAGGCTTCGCCTCAATCCCGAACGGTTGCGGCGGTCCGCACGAACGGTACTGCCAATAGGTACGCTAGATCGCCTTGGCCGGCCGGCGCATCGCCGAGTAGGTCAAAAGCATCGAGGCGAGATACAGCAGCAGGAAGACGATGTTGAGCGACAGGACCAGATTGGCCGTGTCGGGGATGGTCGTCAGCACATAGGTGAGCAGCACCGCCTTCAATCCGGCGAGCAGGCCGAGATTGATCGCGCGCACCGCCGTCTGGCCGCGCGCGAACAGAAGCTCGGCCTGGTATTCGACGAGGTTGCGCAGGCCGGGCACGCAGACCGCCAGCGCCACCAGCGGAGCCGCCTCGGCGACATTCCTGCCGAGCGCGTTCGGGAAGAAGTGCAGCACGATGCCGAGCGCCGCCAGCGCGAGCGTCGAGACCAGGAATACGCCGCCTTCGATCCCGCTCTTGACCGCCAGCCGCGACAAGAGCTCCGGCGCCCGCATCATGCGCTGCACCAGCATCATCGAGAAGGTGCGGATCGGGATCGCGGTGAGATCGACCAGCCGCATGATGATCGCGTATATGCCGGCCAGATGCGGTCCGCCGATCGACAGCACCAGCAGCTTGTCGAACTCCATCTGCAGATAGAACAGCACTTCGGATCCCGCGACATAGATGGCATCGGCGAGCCGCCGGAAATAAAGCTCGGCCCGCAGCCTCAGCCGCTGGCGCGGATAGAAGAAGGTGAAGGCGACGATGAGCGAGGCGGCGTTGGCGCCGATATAGAACAGCGACCAGACGCCGATGCTGTGTTGCGCGGCAAGCATGAAGAGCACCGCGCCGACTGCCCGCAGCGCCGTGGCCAGGATCGCGAGCACCGCCGCGCGCCCGAACTTGCCGAGACCGTTGTTGACGATCAGCACCACCTCGACCGGTCGCCACAGCAGCGCCTCGGCGAAGACGACCGCGGCGAAGGCCGACAGCGGCACGGTGCCGGAAAAGAAGATCAGGTAGACGATGTAGGACGCGGCGGCGAGGAACGGCAGCGAAAACAGGCCGAGAAGCAGGAAACCGGCGGTGAAGGTGCCGATCAGGTTGGGTCGGATCGTGGCGGTGCGGTAGAGCGCCGAGATGAAGCCGAAGGCGAGGATGCGCGACAGCATGACGCCGGCGGCCGAGGCGGTCGCGAACATGCCGAACTCGGCGATCGAAAGCGTGTTGGCCAAGGCCACGAAATAGGCGAGCGAAAACACCAGCCGGCCGCCCGCGCCGCTGATTGCCGAGAAATAGTCGAATACCAGTTTCCGGCGGGTGGCCACGAAGTGGCCGATCCGCGCGAAGCTCCGCCTTTGCGGCATGTCGCTGGCCTGGGTCATATCCGGGGCGATAGATAGGCTGGAAAGTTTAACGCGGCGTTCTGGCACCCGCTCCGCGGTGCCGAAATGCCGCGAACAAGGCGAGAAACCATGTCCGCCGGAGCACAAAAATTAACCTTTTGTTTCCTATGCCTGTTTAGCGTGGCTTAACGATTGGCCGATCCGCCGCGCGCAAGCCGCCAAAGAGCAAGTTCCAGAACAATGGTCGACAGGGATAACCGTGATGACTGGAGGCGCGAGCGTTCCCTGCTCGCGCTCGGTCAGGCCATGCGCGGCGAGGACAACAAGGTTTCCATGGGCGGCCGGGCCAACTCCTCCTGGCGCGAGGACGCCGCGGCGCGCCATCGCGCCGCGCGTTCCGAGCGCGAAGGGAAGTTGAATCGGCGGCCCGCCGAGACCGGCGGATCTGACGACGATCAGCCGCAACCGGATTCGAATCCAGCCGAGACCGGGGATGGCTGGGCCGCAAGAAGTCGGCCCGCTCCGTTAGGGCAGGACTATGAGGCCTCTGCGGAAGTCCACCGGCCACAGGCCGTTCCCGAACCGCGCCATGCCCGCCGGCCGCCCGCCGGTGACGTTTCCGAGGAGTGGAAACCGCTGATCGACCCGATGCAGGTCATCCACGGCATCACGCGATCCAAGACGCTGATCCTGTCGACGACCATCCTGGGGGCGCTTCTCGGTGTCGCCGTCGCACTGTCGACGCCCAAGAAATACGAGGCCACCACCGACGTCATCGTCGACCCGCGCGATCTCAAGCTCACCGATCGCGACCTGACGCAGAACGTGATCGCCTCGGATGCGACGCTTGCCATCGTCGAGAACCAGGTCCGTATCCTGACCTCGGGCACCGTTCTCAACAAGGTCGTCACCGATCTCAACCTCACCAATGACCCCGAGTTCAACGGCCAGGGCAAGGGCGGCTTCGGCCTGATGTCGACGCTGCGCTCGATCCTGTCGCGGCAGGACGCGGGCGTGGCGGACGAAGCGCGCAAGCGCGCGCTGGCGGTCGGCAATCTTTACGAGAGCCTCGACGTCGAACGCGGCGGCAAGACCTTCGTGGTCTCGGTCAGCGCCACCACGCAAAACGCCGAGAAATCAGCCCTGATCGCCAACACCATGGTCAAGGCCTTCAAGCAGATCTCCAGCGAGATCCAGTCGAGCACGGCGGGCCGCGCCAATGACGAGCTGACCGCTAGGCTCGACGAATTGCGCAAGGGCGTCGAGACGGCCGAGCGCGCGGTCGAGGATTTCCGGGCGACGCACGACCTCGTCGACGCGCAGGGCCACCTGATCAGCGACGACCAGATGCTGAAGCTCAACGAGCAGCTTTCGGTTACCCGCGCCCGCACGCTCGAGCTCAACGCCCGCGCCGCCTCGGCGCGCTCGCTGAACGTCAATTCGGTCCTCAGCGGCACCTTGCCGGAGGAGATCAACTCCAACATGATGAGCGAGCTGCGCTCGCAATATGCGGCGTTGAAGCAGGAAGCCGACCGCGCCCAGGTCAAGCTCGGGCCGCGTCATCCCGAGATCGAGGCGCTCAACGCCCAGCTCGCCGGTGCGCGCGAGCGCATCAGCGCTGAATTGCAGCGCATCGCGTCCTCGCTGCAGGTCGACCTGAAGCGCTCCGTCCAGCTCGAGCAGGATCTTTCCTCGCGCCTGGCCCAGGCCAAGGTGCAGAGCGGCGACGTCAACAACAACCTGGTCTCGCTGCGCGAGCTGGAGCGCGAGGCCGCCGCCAAGCGTTCCGTCTACGAGCAGTTCCTGCTGCGCGCCAAGGAAACCGGCGAGCAGAAGGACATCAACACCGCCAACATCAGCGTCATTTCGGACGCCTATGCGCCGCTGCAGGCCAAGGGGCCGTCGCGCGCGGTGATGGCGCTGGCCGGCCTGTTCGCAGGCCTGTTCGCCGGCATAGGCCTCGGCGGGCTGCGCGGTATCCTCGCCAGCCTACGCGAGACAGCCGATAGCCGCTCGCGCCGCAGGATCGAAGATCGTCCTTCCACGCTTGAGAGCGACGCCGGCCGGGCCGTGCCGCCGCCGGCGCCACCGCCTGTTGTTACACCGTCGTCGGTCCCGCCCGTCGCTCCGCCGCCTCCGGCTTTCATGCCGCCCGCGGCCGCGTCCTTCACGCCATCGCCGGCTGCGTCCTTCACACTGGCGACTGCTCCGGTCCCGCCGCCTGTGCCGGCGGCCGCGCCGGCCCCGGTCCAACCCGTCACGCCACCGCCGGAACCAGCCAACGATGCCGGCCGTCCCGGGCTTTTCGGCTCGCTGGCCTCGGCGGTTCGTTATTTCGTGCGGCGCGAGCCGGCTGAAACGGCGGATCTGGACTCTGTCCCGCCCGAAAGCGCTTGGCGCGCGCCTGCGCTGGACGAACGCTACCCCCTGGCTCAGACCTCGGCGCGGGAGGGTTTCCAGCCGCCATACGAGCAGGGCTATTCCTATTCCTATCGGCCGGACCATGGCCCGGCCGATCCTTATGAGGATCGGTATTCGGCATCGCCTGCCTCCCACGCCCCGCAGCCGTTGGCCAGTCGCGAGACCAACCGGCCAGTCGCCGACCAGCAGGGTGAGATCGACGAGATCCGCGCCAGCCTGCGCGAATTCCGCGAGGCGGTGCGCGAGCTGACCGAAAGCCGCTCGCGCCGACGCTATTTCTGAAACGCGCGCATTTCTCCACTGCCCTTGTTTCTTAGCTGCTCGACCTTCGATAAAAGCGACTGGTTTCGGGTTTACGGCATCCGACGACGCTTTGACGGGATTGCCTTGTCGAATTTTCGTGAAAATGCCGCGCGGCATTTCGGCCCCGCACTTCCTTTGGCGGATCGAGATGCCGGATTGAGGCATGGGGCGTGCATCGATGCGGCCTCAAAACGGAGAGTTCGTGATGACCGAAGTGATCGACGGAAAGCGTGTCGCCGAGGATGTGGTTTCGAAGGTCAAGGCGCTGACGTCGGAGCTTTCGGCCAAGGGCGCCACCAAGCCGGGTCTGGCGGTGGTCATTGTCGGCGAGGATCCGGCAAGCCAGGTCTATGTCGCTTCCAAATCGCGCACAGCCAAGGAATGCGGCTTCCATTCGCTCCAGCACACGCTGCCGGCCGACACCACCGAGGAGCGATTGCTGAAGATCATCGGCGACCTCAACGCCGACAAGTCGATCCACGGCATCCTGGTGCAGCTGCCGCTTCCCGGCCATATCGACGCCGGCAAGGTCATCCAGACGATCGCCCCGGAAAAGGATGTCGACGGCTTCCACTTCATCAATGTCGGCAAGCTCGGCACCGGCGAGCTCGAGACGGCCTTCGTGCCCTGCACGCCGGCGGGCTCGATGCTGTTGATCGAGCGGGTGCGGGGCGAGGACCTGTCCGGTCTCAACGCCGTCGTCGTCGGCCGCTCCAACATCGTCGGCAAGCC
>JAFKFE010001170.1 GCA_017308345.1 Alphaproteobacteria bacterium
GAGTATGGTGCCCGGTGCCGGGAGCCCTCACGGGTTGCTCATCAATCGGCGCTCTGGACCCATCTTGGCCGACATGTCCGTGGCGCATCTTCCTGTAGCCCGTCTGCGGCTTCCGGCCACCGCGACCCAGCAGGTCTCATGCGGGCCCTAGAGGGGCAAGCGACACAGGCTGTCGTCACGGTGGCGCGGGACCAACGCCCAACCAGTCATTAAACTGATTCAGCGCATCAGGGAGGTTGCCTGATGAGCAACGCCGAACTCGCTATCGCTTTGCTCCAGGCCTGCCAGCAGCGCGGCCTCATGCTGGCGACGGCCGAAAGCTGCACCGGCGGCCTGATCATCGCCGCGCTCACCGACATTGCCGGGTCTTCCGCCGTGGTCGATCGCGGCTTCATCACCTATTCCAACGAAGCCAAGATGGAGATGCTCGGCGTTTCGGCCGCCACGCTCGACGCGCATGGCGCGGTCTCGCGCGAGACGGTGCTGGAGATGGCCGCGGGCGCGCTGGCGCATTCACAGGCCAGCCTCTCGCTTGCCGTCACCGGCATAGCCGGGCCGAGCGGCGGTTCGGCGGACAAGCCGGTCGGCCTTGTCTGGTTCGGCGTCGCGCTTGCCGGACAGCCGGTTTTCGCCGAACAGCAATTGTTCGGCCAAAAGGGCCGCGAATTCATCCGGCATGAGACGGTGCGCCACGCGTTGCAACTCGGATTGCGGGCGCTGGGCGAGCGTTAGGCCGGTTTTGCCGCGTAGATGACATCGGCGCGTTTCTCGAAGGCTTCCGAGAACATGCGGAAGGCGCGGTCGAACATCGTGCCCATCACCGCGCCCAGGATGCGGCTCTTGAATTCGTAATCGATGAAGAAATGCACCTCGCAGCCGCTGCCGGCGGCATCGAAGCGCCAGATATTGCTGAGATATTTGAACGGGCCGTCGATGTATTTGACATCGATCGCGTTCTCGTCGGGCTTCAGCAGCACCTGCGTCGTGAAGGTCTCGCGGATCGCCTTGTAGCCGATGCTCATGTCCGCAACCAGGATGGCGCGTCCGTCACGCTCCTTGCGCGAGCGTATGGTAAGCGATTCACAGAGGGGCAGGAATTGCGGGTAGGCCTCGATGTCCGCAACCAGCGCGAACATCTCCTGCGGTGTATGCGCGACCCGGCGTGTCGCCTCGAATTTCGGCATTGAAGATCAGCTGGCCTTCGCGAGCTGCGCCTCGCGCGCCACGCGCAGCCTGGCGAAATCCTCGCCGGCATGGTGCGAGGAGCGCGTCAGCGGGCTCGACGCCATCAAAAGGAAGCCCTTGGTTTTGCCGACCGTCTCGTAGGACTTGAACTCGTCCGGCGGGATGAAGCGGATCACCGGATGGTGCTTCTTCGACGGCTGCAGATACTGGCCGATGGTCATGAAGTCGACATTGGCCGAACGCAAATCGTCCATCAACTGCAGCACCTCGTTCCGCTCCTCGCCGAGGCCGACCATGATGCCGGATTTGGTGAAGATCGACGGGTCGAGTTCCTTGACCCGCTGCAAAAGCCGGATCGAGTGGAAATAACGCGCGCCGGGACGGACCGTCAGGTAATTCGACGGCACGGTTTCGAGATTGTGGTTGAAGACGTCGGGCTTGGCCGCGACGACGATCTCCAGCGCGCCGTCCTTGCGCAGGAAGTCGGGTGTCAGGATCTCGATCGTCGTCGAGGGCGTCGCCGCGCGGATGGCGCGGATGACGTCGGCAAAATGCTGCGCGCCGCCATCGGCAAGGTCGTCGCGGTCGACCGACGTGATGACGACATGGCTCAGCCCCATCTGCTTGACGGCATGCGCCACGCGCGCCGGCTCGTCCGGATCGAGCGCGGTCGGGATGCCGGTCGCGACATTGCAGAAAGCGCAGGCGCGCGTGCAGATCTCGCCCATGATCATGAAGGTGGCGTGCTTCTTGTCCCAGCATTCGCCGATATTGGGGCAGCCGGCCTCCTCGCACACCGTCACCAGCTTGTGCGACTTCACGATCTCGCGCGTCTCGGAATAGCCCTTGGAAACCGGCGCCTTGACGCGAATCCAGTCAGGCTTGCGCAGCACCTCCTGATCGGGCCGGTGCGCCTTCTCGGGATGCCGCGGGCGCGGCCGGTTGGCGATCGTGTCTACGACTGTGACCATCTCGAACCCTTCGCGGCCGCGATTTCAGCGGCCGCTCGTTTATCGTCATCTAAGACTTTTCCAGGCAAAGAAAAAGGCCGCGTCGGCGCATGCCGCCACGGCCGTTTTCGCATAGCGGCTTTCGCTCGGCGACGCATTCGCGCGCCTTAGCGACGGACAAGCCGCCCCACGAAGATCAGCAGGCAGGCGCCGATGAAGCCGGTGATCAGGTAAGCCAGCCAGCCGACGCCGAACGATTGGATGTTGAGGGCCTGCAGGATCGCGTTCAGCACGATCGCGCCGACGATGCCCATGATGATGTTCATGAAGATGCCGGTGTTGCTCTTCATGACCATCTCGGCGAACCAGCCCGCCAGGCCGCCGACGATGATGGCTGCGATCCAGCCGACGCCATTCATATGCATGTGCCAATTCCTCCTCGATCAGGTGAAAATGCATCCGGCCTTGCCGTCAGATCTCTCCGGCTGCCGCGTGTGAGTCTCGCAAAGCGAATTTATCATGCGTTCAAAGCGCGACCATAGGCGTCGAGCACGCTTTCCTTCATCATCTCCGACAGCGTCGGATGCGGGAAGATCGTGTGCATCAGCTCTTCCTCGGTCGTCTCCAGGTTCATCGCCACGACGAAGCCCTGGATGAGCTCGGTCACCTCGGCGCCGACCATATGGGCACCGAGAAGCTGCCCGGTCTTCTTGTCGAAGATGGTCTTGACGAAGCCCTGGTCCTCGCCGAGCGCGATGGCCTTGCCGTTGGCGCTGTAGGGGAAGCGGCCGACGCGGATGTCCTTGCCTTCGGCCTTGGCCCTGGCTTCCGTCAGGCCGACGGAGGCGACCTGAGGGCTGCAATAGGTGCAGCCGGGGATCTTGAGCTTGTCGATGGCGTGCACACCGGGGAAGTTGGCGATCTTCTCGATGCAGACCACACCTTCATGCTCGGCCTTGTGGGCGAGCATCGGCGGTCCGGCGACGTCGCCGATGGCGTAGATGCCGGGCACATTGGTCTTGCCGTAGCCATCGACGACCACGCAGCCGCGATCGGTCTTCACGCCAAGCGCCTCCAGGCCGAGATTTTCGATATTGCCCTGCACGCCGACGGCCGAGATCATGCGATCGGCGGTGATCTTCTCGATTTTGCCGTCCTTCATCTCGACATGCGCGGTGACGGAATTGGCGCCCTTTTCGACCTTGGTCACCTTGGCTTCGAGGATGATCTTCATTCCCTGCTTCTCGAACTGCTTCTGCGCGAATTTCGAGACCTCGGCATCCTCGACGGGCATGACCTGGGGCAACAGCTCGACCACCGTCACCTCGGCGCCCATGGTGCGGTAGAAGGAGGCGAACTCGATGCCGATGGCGCCGGAGCCCATGACCAACAGCGACTTCGGCATTTCCTTCGGCACCATGGCCTCGAAATAGGTCCAGATCAGCTTGCCGTCCGGCTCGATGCCGGGCAGCGCGCGCGGCCTGGCACCGGTCGCCAGGATGATGTGCTTTGCGGTGTAGGTGCCCTCGCCCTTGACGCCCTTCGGCACCGGCGGCTGCGGTTCCATCGGCTTCTTCGCGGTCTTCGAAACGACGACCTCACCGGGCTTCGAGAGCTTCGCCTCGCCCCAGATGACATCGACCTTGTTCTTCTTCATCAGGAAGCCGACGCCGTTGTTCAGCCTGAGCGACACTTTTCGTGAACGGTCGACCACGGCGGCCGTGTCGGGGCTGACCTTGCCGCCTTCAAGCTTCAGGCCGTAGTACTTGGGGTGATCCGAATAATGCATGATCTCGGCCGAGCGCAGCAGCGCCTTGGTGGGGATGCAGCCCCAGTTGAGGCAGATGCCGCCCAGATGCTCCCGCTCGACGATCGCCGTCTTGAAGCCGAGCTGGGCGGAGCGCACCGCCGTGACATAGCCGCCGGGGCCTGAGCCGATGATGATGACGTCGTAGGATTCAGCCACGGGTTTTCTCCCTGATCTTTCTGAGGGTTAGAGTGAGAGCATCACGCGCACGAGCGGCGCCAGCGCCTTGCCGATGTTTCGCGTGTTCTCGGCATCGAGATGGACGCCGTCAAGCGGCGTGGTGGTGGCGACGCTGCCGGCGTCGAAGAAGCCGCAGCCGGCCTCGTCGGCGAGCGCGGAATATTGCGGCGCCAGCCGCTTCGAGGCGTCATCGCCGCCGGCGAACATTTCCTTGAATTCGGCATTGTCGGTGCGCGTGACCACCGGTGGCGCGACGATCAGGATCTGCGGCGCGTCCCAATCGAATGGGTAGTCATGGCCACGCACGATGTCGATCAGGCGCTGGATGCCCTGCTTGGCGGCGACCGGATTGCCGTGGATCCATGGCTTCATGTCGTTGGCGCCGAGCATGATGATGATCAGGTCGATCGGCGCATGGCTGGTCAGGATCGTCGGCAGCACACGGGCGCCGTTGCGGTCCGCGCCCGCCAGATGGTCATCGAAAGCCGTGGTGCGGCCGTTGAGGCCTTCGGCGATGACCTCGACGTCGTCGCCAAGCTCAGCCCCGAGCACGCTCGGCCAGCGGTCCTGCAGCGTATGGCGACCGAGGCTGGCGGCGTCGTAGCCCCAGGTGAGAGAATCGCCATAGCAGAGAATCGTCTTCATGCCTTTGCCCCCTGCCGAATGCCGTCACCAGTCGACCACCACGCCGGAGCGCGGTCCGCCCGACGGAAAGAAAAAGG
>JAFKFE010001171.1 GCA_017308345.1 Alphaproteobacteria bacterium
GCCGCGCTCGGTGGCGAGGTCGTCGTTGATGAAGTCGGTGACGGCGACGCGGAAGCGGGCCATGAGCGGGTCCGGGGAGGGTGGCGGGGTACGGCGGCGTTGTACCGGCCGCGCCGCGGAAATCCACCGCCGGCCGATTCCGCTACGATAGCGGTAGCCACCCGCCGCCGAGACCTGCCCGATGCTGACCCGCCGTTCCCGCGCCCGCGAAGTCGCCCTCCAACTCCTTTTCCAGAAGGACCAGAACTCGGCGGTTCTCCCCCGCAAGGTGCTCGAGCGGTTCGCGCACGACCGCCTCGCCAACGAGGAGCGGCTGAAGGGGAGCGCCGAACTCACGGCGTTCGCGCTGCAACTGTACGACGGCGTGGCCGCGCACCAGACGACGCTCGACACCCACACGCTCCAGATCACCGACCTCGACGGCCGGGTGACGACGAACACGCAGGACATCGCCAGCCTCGACAGCCGGGTGACGGGCCTTGAGGCCAGCGTCGAGGGCGGCTTCGCTAGGCTGGACGGGCGCATCGACAAGGCCTTCGAGGGCGCGGCGATGGCCATGGCGATGGCGGCGCCGGCGATGCCTTCGGACAAGAACTATGCCGTCTCCATCAACTGGGGTGGCTTCGAGGGACAGAACGCCTTCGCCGGCACAGCCCAGGCGCGCATCAGCGAGAACTTCATGGTCCATGGCGGTATCGGCCTCGGCTCCACCGGCACGGTGGGCGGCCGCGCCGGCCTGACCTACGCCTGGTGACTTGTGGCGCAATGCGATCGGTCGCCGGGGCGGCGCGAACCAGCAGCGATTCGATGAAGCCGATCCTGCTTCGCCTCCTTGTCGCCGCGGGACTGTCGCTGCCGCTCGCTGTGGCGCAGACGCTTCCGGCGCGGGCCCAGCAGGCAAAGAAGGAGCAACGCACGACCAAACCGGCTGGACCGGACCGGCCGAAGCCCGCCAGCATCGACAGGAACGGCATTCTGATCCTGGTGCGGTCCGCGCTGCTGGCGGTCGACCAGGCCAACAAGACCGGCAACTACTCCGTGTTGCACGACCTCGGCGCACCGGGCCTGCAGGCCAACACCGACGCGCAACTGGCCGAGATATTCGCCAGCCAGCGTAAACAAGGCCTCGATCTTGCGGGCGTCGCCGTGCTTGAACCGCAGCTCACCTTGCTGCCGCAGATCGAGACCAACGGCATGCTGCACATGGCGGGATTCTTCCCGTCCGTGCCTTTCCGGCTGAACTTCGAGCTGCTCTTCGCTCCCGCCGACCACCAGTGGAAACTCTTCGGCATCTCGGTCGATCTCGGCAACAACAGCCCGCGAGCACCGGATGCGCCTCAGGCACCGGCCCCACCAGCGGCGGCTGAAACGCCGGCCGCGCCGGCCGCCGCCATCACCGCGAAGCAAAAAGGCGCCACGAACTAACGCGCTTCATCGTTTCGCGGAACCGAGAGGTGCTCCCGCCTCTTCGTGCGGCCGGAAAACCGTTTCGCACTTTTCCCGGAATTGCTCTAAGAGCATGATCCCGGAAAGTGGGAACCGGTTTTCGGAGAAAGATCGTGCTCCAACAAAGAGTTGGATCGTGATGACGATTCAACCAAACGCCATCACGATCTAAGAGCCGGGCATGGACTCTTCGCCAGAGCGACCGCCCCAGGACCAGGCGCCCATCGAGCGCATGGCGCGCCTGCGCCCGCCGCAACAGTGGCTGGTGCTGGGGGTGTTTTCGTTGCTCTTCGCCGGCGCGCTGGAGTTCGCCGCCCTGCCGGCGGCGCTGCTGATCGGTCCGATGCTCGCCGCGATCGTGGCCGGCATCAACGGCGCCGCCGTGCGCGTGCCGCGACCGCTGTTCGGTTCCGCCCAGGCGATCGTCGGCTGCCTCGTTGCCAGCTCGATCTCCGCCGACATCTTTCCGGTGTTCTATGACGAATGGCCGCTCTTCCTCGGTGTGGTGATGGCGACCGTCGCCGCGTCCAGCCTGCTCGGCTGGCTGATCAGCCGCTGGCGCATCCTGCCCGGCACCACGGCCGTCTGGGGTTCCTCGCCGGGCGCCGCCACCGCCATGGTGCTGATGGCCGGTGCCTTCGGCGCCGACCAGCGCCTCGTCGCCTTCATGCAATATCTGCGCGTCATCTTCGTCTCCATGACCGCCGCGCTCGTCGCCCGGATGTGGGTCGACACATCCGGCGTCGAGGTGCCGCCCATCGTCTGGTTTCCGCCGATCGACGGCTTCGCCCTTGCCGCCACCATCGGTATCGCCGCCGTTGGCGGCCTGCTCGGAAGGCTGGTCAGGCTGCCCTCGCCGTTCTTTCTCGGCACCTTCATTCTCGGCGCGGTGATCCATCTCGGCCTCGGCGTGCCGATGCAATTGCCGCCCTGGCTGCTGGCGATCAGCTACGCCATGGTCGGCTGGTCGATCGGCCTGAACTTCACCCGGCCGATCCTGCGCCATGCGGCGCGCGCCCTGCCGCAGATCGTCGGTTCGATCGTCGTGCTGATCGCCTTTTGCGGCGGCATGGCCTTCCTCATCAGCCGACTGCTCGTCATCGACCCGCTGACCGCCTATCTGGCGACCAGCCCGGGCGGCATGGACAGTGTCGCCATCATTGCCGCCGCGGCGCGGAACGTCGACATCTCCTTCGTCATGGCCTTGCAGTCGGCGCGTTTCCTGATCGTGCTGCTCATTGGGCCAAGCGTAGCCAGGCTGGTGGCGCGAAACGTCAACGCCTGATCCGCGCTATCCATTGCCGGCAAGCAAGGGAAATTGCCGATGAAACGCCGTTTGAACGCCGTCGACCTTTCCGGCCGCGTCGCCGTCGTGACGGGCGGCGCGCAGGGCATCGGCCTCGCGGTCGCCCGGCGCCTTTTGTCGTCGGGCGCCGGTGTGGCCATCTGGGACGTCGACCAGGCCGCAATGGCCAAGGCCGTAGCCGAACTCGCTTCGCTCGGCAGCGTCGCGGCCATCCTTTGCGATCAGTCGCAGATCGAGGCCGTCGATCGCGCCGCCACCGAGACCGAGCGGACGCTTGGCCCGGTCGACCTCCTCGTCAACAATGCCGGCATCGCCGGGCCGGCGGCGACCGTGGTCGACTACGATCCCGCCGCGTGGCGGCAGATCGTCGATATCGACCTCAACGGCGTCTTCTACTGCTGCCGGCGCCTGGTGCCCGGCATGGTCGCGCGCAATTACGGCCGCATCGTCAACATCTCCTCGGTGGCCGGCAAGGAAGGCAACCCGAATGCCGCCGCCTATTCGGCCGCCAAGGCCGGCGTGCTGGCGCTGACCAAGTCGCTCGGCAAGGAACTCGCCGGACACGACATCGCCGTCAACGCGCTGACGCCCTCGCCCGCCCGCACCCGCATTCTGGAGCAGCTCACCGAGGCCCAGGTCTCCTATATGCTGGGCAAGGTGCCGCGCGGCCGTTTCGTCGAGGTCGAGGAGGCTGCCGCCATGGTCGCCTTCATGCTGTCGGACGAGAACTCCTTCACCACAGGTGCGACTTTCGACCTTTCCGGCGGGCGCACGACCTACTGACCACAGGCCGGCCGCCGCGCAATCTATCGCCCGGCCGCAAGCCGCTCGGGCATAAAATCGACGAAGACGCGAACCTTGGGCGAGAGGTGGCGATTGGATGGCCACAGCATGCGGAACTGGCCGCGGCCGTCGACATGCTCGTCGAGCACGGTTCGCAACCTTCCCTCATGCAGCGCTTCCCGCACCAGGAAATCGGGCATGCACGCGATGCCGAGACCGGCAATCGTTGCGCCCTTCAACGCTTCCATGTTGTTGCAGGTCAGCATCGAGCGGATCTGCGGCTCGGCGCTCCCGGTAGTGAACGGCCAGTTGAGCAGCCTGCCGCTGTTGAGAAAGCGGAAATGTATACCGAAATGCGCCGCGAGATCCGCCGGCGTGCCAGGCGCGCCATGCCGATCGAGATAGGAAGGGGCAGCGCACAAGATCATGCGAAACGGCGCCACCGGTCGCGACACCAGCCGTGAATCGGGCAGCTCGCCGCTGCGGATCGCGACGTCGATACCCTCTTCGATGATGTCGACGATGCGATCGTTGAAATCGATATCGAGCTCGATCTCGGGATAGCGGGCCATGAACTCCCACAGCACCGGCAAAAGCAGGTGATAGGTGACGATCGGCGTCGAGATGCGTAGCCGCCCGCGCGGCGTCTCGCGTGCCCGCGACAGCATCGCCTCCGCATCCTCGATGTCGTCGAGGATGCGGCGCACCCGTTCGTTGAACAGCCTGCCCTCCTCGGTCAGGCCTATGCGCCGCGTGCTGCGCTGCAGGAGCCGCACACCGAGTTCCTGCTCCAGCCTGGCGACGCTCTTGCCGACGGCGGAGGCGGAGATGCCCAGCGCCCGCCCGGCGGTGACGAAGCTGCCGAGCTCGGCGGTGCGGGCGAAAGCCAGAAGGCCGTTGAGACGATCCATCGCTTGGTTCCATTCGAGCGTCTTGTTCCGGTATGACTGGAGATTTAATACTATTCTACCGGAAATGTCGCCGCCCTATCTTGTCGTTGTGATCGGCGCCGCTATCCGCGGCACGCTGGAAAATCCCGCCTCGGATAGGAAAATCCATGACTTTGATGACCAGGACCGGCCCGTCCGGCAGATGGCTCGTGCTGCTGTCGGTTTGCCTTGCCGCCATGACGATGCCGTTGAGCTTCACCGGTCCCGCCGTGGCGCTCTCGCGCATTGCGGTCGAGCTCGGCGGCAGCCCGATCGAGCTCAACTGGGTGACGAATGCCTTCATGTTGACTTTCGGCGCCGGCCTGATGGCGGCCGGAGCGCTGGCCGACAGCCATCGCCGCAAGC
>JAFKFE010001172.1 GCA_017308345.1 Alphaproteobacteria bacterium
CTTGCCGGGCGGCGCGCAGGCGCGATCGCCTGCAACGCCCTGCATATCCTGATCGTGCCGCTGGTTCTTGCGCTCGCCGGCAGGCTCTTCGGCAACTCAACGGTCACGGCGATAGCGCTGATCTGGATCGCCCACATCGCCATCGACCGCGCCCTGGGTTATGGGCTGAAGTTGTCCACTGGTTTTCAGGATACCCATCTCGGGCGCATCGGGCGCCGCGGAGATCCTTCCGGCAGACTCAGTTCTTGACCTTCTCGCCGGGATAGGCGCCCCAGACCTGCGACTGCGCCATCCAGCCGGTGTGCCCGTCGAAGGTCATTTCGCACCATTGGCCGTCGCATTTCTTGATCGAGCCGATCACGCCGGGCTCGATGATGGCGACGACGCCGGCATCCTTGTCCGGCTCGTTGAGCAGGTTGATTTGCCCGCCCTTGCCGCGCTGCCAGGGCGCGACGATCGCGGTGCGGCGGCCGGAAAGCAGCGACTGGTTGATCCAGCCTTCCGCCCCATCGGCATCGCGCACGCGGCGCCAGGTGTCGAATTCCTGGATGACTTCCATCGGCAACCCGGCCTTCAGATACATCCAGTTGACGGAATAATTGGCGCCGGGGCCGACGCGCGAATTGACGCGGGCCGGTTTCAGGCTGACGAAGCGCGGCAGCGGCAGGCCGCTAGGCCCGAGCGTTATGGTTTGCGCCGGCGCGGCCGCGCTTTGCGCGAATGCCTGCGGCGCGCTGAGGAGGGCGCCAAGGATGGCCGCGCTGAAGGCCAGGCGAAGCGACGCGAAACCAGACACTTTCGTTCCTTTCGGCGCCGGTCCGTCGGATGAGCGCCCCTTTTTCTTTGTCTTCGGCGACACCGCTTGTTACAGGAGTGGGCTGATGCCGCGACTGGCTGCAAGTTTCGCCGGTCTTGGTTAAAGAGGTCTCAACGAGATCGGTTTCGAGAGCATGATCCCGAAAAGTGGGAACCGGTTTTCGGAAAAGATCATGCTCCAACAAGAGTAAGATCAGGATGACGATTCAACGAAACGTCACACTGATCTGGGAAGCTTCGGGGATAAAATGGCAGGCAAAAAACGGCCCCTCGTCGTCATCACGCGCAAGCTGCCCGATCCGGTCGAAACCCGCATGCGCGAGCTGTTCGACGCGCGGCTGAATGTCGAGGACCGGCCGATGACGCAGCCGGAGCTGGTCGCCGCGGTCAAGGAAGCCGATGTGCTGGTTCCCACCATCACCGATCACATCGACGCGGCGCTGATCGCCCAGGCCGGCGACAACCTCAAGCTGATCGCCAATTTCGGCAACGGCGTCGACAAGATCGACGTCGCGGCCGCCGCCAAGAAAGGCATCACCGTCACCAACACGCCGAACGTGCTTACCGAAGACACCGCCGACATGACCATGGCGCTGATACTCGCCGTGCCGCGGCGATTGGCCGAAGGCGCCAATGTGCTCACCGGCGAGAAGAAATGGGCCGGCTGGTCGCCGACCTGGATGCTTGGCCGGCGCATCTGGGGCAAGCGTCTGGGCATCGTCGGCATGGGCCGCATAGGCACGGCGGTCGCCAGGCGGGCCAAGGCCTTCGGCCTGTCGATCCACTACCACAACCGGCACCGCGTGCTGCCGGCGGTGGAGGAGGAACTGGAGGCGACCTACTGGGAAAGCCTCGACCAGATGCTGGCCCGCATGGACATCATCTCGGTCAATTGTCCCTCGACGCCGGCGACATTCCACCTTCTGTCCGGCCGCCGGCTGGCGCTGATGCAGCCTTCGGCGTACCTCGTCAACACCGCGCGCGGCGACATCATCGACGAGGAAGCCCTTGTCAAACTCATCCACGACGGCAAGATCGCCGGCGCCGGTCTCGACGTCTATGAGCACGAGCCGGCGCTGAACACCAAGCTCTTGAGGCTTGCCGCCAAGGGCAAGGTGGTGCTTTTGCCGCATATGGGCTCGGCCACGCTCGAAGGCCGTATCGATATGGGCGAGAAGGTGATTATCAACATCCGCGCCTTCTTCGACGGCCACCGCCCGCCGGACCGCGTTCTGCCGCTGAGGACCTGAAGGCTTAAACGGCCACGGTGATCGCGCCGTCCGCGGCGACGGTCAGCGCTTCTCCGCGGCAGGCATCGAACGCGCCACGGTCGAGCCGTACCGCAATCGGCGTTTCCCAGCCCATCTCCCGGGCGACGATCAGGCCGAGCAGAAGGATGGCGTCCGGCTCGTGCAGCACCAGGGCAGCCGGCGCGCGGCCGTTGTGGACGAGTTCCATCAGCACGGCGGAGGCCGACGACGAGCCGATCGTGCCCGGCAGGAACAGCACGCGGCCTGAAATCACTTCGCCATGTTGCGGATGGCGCACATCGGCGATGCGCCCGGTCCTGGGGTCGACGCCGCCCCAGAAGCTGATTGGCGCGGTCAGCACCAGCGCCTCGCCTTCGCCGGCCTTGCCCGGCACCAGGATCTCGGCTGTGGCGCTCATGCGGCGATATCCGTGAAGACGGGCTTGCCGAGGACGGCGCTTTCGACACAATCGGCAAGCGAGGCGTAAAGCACCGCGTAGCCGGTGTTGCCCGGCGTGTAATGCGCGAACTTGCCCGAATTGGTCATCAATACGCCACCCATGAGGTCCGGCATGATCGGCGTCACCACCACGCAGGTGTCGGCGACGATGATGACGCCGCTGGCCTCGAGCCTCTTTCGCCGGCCGTCCTTCTCCAGCAGGGCAAGCGCGTGGCGGCCGGTGCAGGCATAGATCGGCACGGCGAGCCGCCGCCCGGCGATCAGTCGCTCCAGCCTGTCGAATTCGGCGGGCGACAGATGCGGGCTGCCGATCGCCACCGCGTCGACGGCTTTGTCCGCGGCGGCGGTCGACAGGCCTGCGCGCGCCTTCGCCGCCATCTGAGGCGTCGCGCGGATCACCGCTTCCGGTTCCGGTTCGGCCAAAATGGTTTCGACGTCTGGAGCCTCGGGCGTCACGCCGGCAATGTGGAACAGGCCGACCGCGCCAGACGATGCGGCCGCCGCGCCAAAGGCTTTCAATGCGTCCTCGCCGGGATGGTTGGCCACGCCGGTGACCACGCCGATCGCATTGCCCACCTCGCGGCCATAGAGGCTGCCCAGGACGGGCCAGGCGATCTCGGAGGCAAGGAAGGACGGCGACAGGCCCGAGACATCGAAAACGAGCCGCGCGCGGCGATTTTCGGGCCGGTGCAGGCCGTAATCCGGCGCGCGGCCGGTGATGGCGCAGGCAATGTCGAGGAAATCGCCATAGCGGTTGGTGCACGCGCCGAGCACCGAATTGCAGAAGACGACGGCGTTGGACTCGCCCCAGGCCACGTCGCTGCCGAGCGCGGGCCTGTGCCCGGCCTGATAGGGCGCGCAGGTCCAGCTCTGTTCGCAGCCGAGCTTGCGATAGGCCTCCATCATCCGCCGCGCCATGCCGCGCTGCGGCTCCTCGAGACGAATGCGCGAACAGCCCATCAGGTCGAGCGCTCCGACATTGAGCGTCGAGCGCACCGCCACCTTCGCGCCGCCTTCGACCAGCCTTTCCGCGAATAATGTGCCGGAATCGCCGTGATAGAGCGCCCCGTCGATATGCGCGGATGCGACCGGGATGAGCCGGGGCGCGCCGAGCAGGCGGGCGCTTTCGGCGACGATGCGCATCGCCATTCCCGCGCCATCCTGGCCGGCGGCGATCGCCTGTTCCTGCGGGCTCAGGGAAAGGCTCACGACAGCACCTTGCGCATGGTGATGGAGGTCGACCTGTCATGGCCCGCATGCGCCGTGCGCTCGGTCTCGCGAAAGCCGAGCCGGGCGAAGGCCGCATGGTTCGCGGTCAGTTCGATGCGGGTTTGCAGCTCGATCGCATCCTTGCCGCGTTCGTGGGCAAGATCCTCGACCGACCGCATCAGCCGGGTTCCGATACCTTGGCCTTGGAGCCGTGGCTCGACGGCGAGCTTGCCGACATAGAAGTCCCGTTCCCGCTCCAGCGCGAAGACGCAGCCGACGATGCGGCCGTTCTCTACGGCCAGAAACCCCGTCTCCCGTTTCGCCCTCTCGCCAAGGCTGTCGGTGGTCAACAGATGCGCCGACGACGGCGGGTCGATGACGCCGTCCATATAGGCGAAGGCGCGGCGGATCAGCGCGAGCAGGTATTATCGAGATGCCAACGCTCTGGTCCATGCGCTCAGACGGCCTTGTAGCGGATGGTGTCGAAGCGGGCCGTGAGCCCATCGTAGAGCAGCAGCCGCCCGATCAGCGGCTCGCCTATGCCGGTGATCAGCTTGATCGCTTCCATCGCCTCCAGCGCGCCGATGACGCCCGTCAGCGCGCCGACGATGCCGGCGACGGCGCAGGACGGCACCAGCCCTTCGGGAGGGGCTTCCGGGAACAGGTCGCGATAGCTTGGGTTGCGCTTGCCGTCGGCGCCGGTCTCGAACGGCTTCAGCACCGTCACCGAGCCGTCGAAGCGGCCGACGGCGGCCGTGACGAGGGGTTTCTTCCCGGCGGCGCAGGCATCGGCGACCGCGTAGCGTGTTTCGAAATTGTCGGAACCGTCGACAGCGATATCGTAGCGGGCGACGAGGGCAGGGGCGTTCTCCGCCGTCAGCCTCAGGCGATGCGATTCCACTGCGACGTTCGGATTGATGCGTATGGTCGCTTCGCGTGCGCTGGCGGTCTTGGCCATGCCGATCGTGTCGCTGCCATGGATCACCTGCCGCTGCAGGTTGGACAGGGAGACCGTGTCGTCGTCGACGATGCCGAGCGTGCCGACACCGGCCGCGGCGAGATATTCGAGCACCGGCGCGCCGAGCCCGCCGGCGCCGACCACCAGCACCCGCGCCCGTTTCAGTTTCTGCTGGCCCGGCCCGCCGATCTCGGGCAGCACGATGTGGCGGGCATAGCGTTCGAGCTCTTCGTCGGTCAGGGCGGCATCGGTCATGGCCGGACCTTATCGCTGGCACAAGGCGTTGTCAGCCGGTCGGACCGACGCTGCCGTGATCGACCGTCAGGAACTGCGCCCGGCCCTCGAGGCTGGAAAACAGCGCGGCATCCGTGCCCGTCATGAAGGCCTGGCAATTCAGCTCCTCCAGGATGGAGAACAACGCCGCGCGCCGGCCCGCATCGAGATGCGCGGCGATCTCGTCCAGCAGGAGGATTGGCGTCAGGCCCGACATCTCGCCGGTCAGCCTTGCATGCGACAGCACGATGCCGACCAGCAGCGCCTTCTGCTCGCCGGTCGAGCACAGCTCCGCCGGCATCGACTTGGGCCGATGCCGCACGATCAGGTCCGAGCGGTGCGGGCCGTCCAGCGTTCGGCCCGCCGCGCGGTCGCGCTCGCGACCATTGGCAAGGGTTGCACGATAGCGCTCCTCGACATCGACCGCCGGCGCGCCGCCGAGCGCGCCCTCCAGGTCGCCGGCAAGGCTGATGTCGGCCTGCGGGAACGGGCCGCTTCCGGGCAACTTGTCGATCATGGCGGCAAGCAGCCTTACCAGCTCGACCCGCGCCGCGGCGATCGCCACCCCGGTCTCGGCCATCTGCGTCTCGATCGCGTCGAACCAGGCGCCATCACGGGAGCCTTCCGTAAGCAATCGGTTACGTCCGCGCATGGCCTTCTCGTAGTCGAGGGCCCGCTGGCCATGGCCGGGATCGATTGCCAGCACCAGCCGGTCGAGGAAGCGGCGGCGGTCCGCCGCCGGCCCGGGGAACAGCCCGTCCATCGCCGGCGTCAGCCAGACGACCCGCAGCCATTCCAGCATATCCTCGGCCGATCGTGCAGGCGCTCCGTTGATCCGCACCCGCCTGCCGCCTTCCCCGGCGGCGTCGCCGCCGGAAACGCCGGTGCCGATCTCGACCTGGCCTTCCGGTCCTTCGATGCGCGCATGCAAGGCGAAGCCGCCATCGCCGCCTTCGCGCGCCACATCCGCATAGGGCGCGCGGCGCAAGCCCCGGCCCGGCGTCAGGAACGAGATTGCTTCCAGGAGATTGGTCTTGCCCGCGCCATTGTCGCCCGACAGCACCACCGCGCCGGGCGCGAATTCCAGCGACAACGCCGCGTAATTGCGGAAGTTGGTAAGTGTTAGCTTACTTATATAGCTTTGCTGCCGAAGCTGTTTCGCATCCGCGGTCACGGCGACATATATGCCTGTCCCGGACCTAGACCCGCATCGGCATCAGCACGTAGAGCGCGGTTTCGTCGGCCATGTCGTGGATCAGCGTCGGCGAGCCGGCGTCGGCCAGCATGAATTTGGCTTCCGAACCCGTGAGCTGGGCGGCGACGTCGAGCAGGTATTTGGCGTTGAAGCCGATCTCGATCGGGTCCGACGAATAGTCCGCCGCCAGTTCCTCGGTGGCGCTGCCCGAATCCGGGTTGTTGACGGCTAGGGTGAGCTGGCCGTCGTTGATCGAGAGCTTCACGGCCCGGCCGCGTTCGGAGGAAATGGTCGAAACGCGGTCGACGGCGGCGGCGAAGCTCTGGCGGTCGATGATCAGCTTCTTGTCGTTGCCGGTCGGGATGACGCGCTGGTAGTCGGGGAAGGTGCCGTCGATGAGCTTCGAGGTCAAAACCACGCTGCCGATGGTGAAGCGGATCTTGGTGTCCGACAGTTCCGTGGTCACCGCGACGTCGGGGTCGTCGATCAGCTTCTGCAGCTCGCTCACCGTCTTGCGCGGAATGATGATGCCGGGCATGCCTTCCGAGCCGGCCGGCGCGTCGATCTCGGCGCGCGCCAGGCGATGCCCGTCGGTAGCCACCGAGCGCAGCTTCAGCTTGCCGCCGACTTCAACGGTGTGCAGGTAGATGCCGTTGAGATAGTAGCGCGTTTCCTCCGTCGAGATGGCGAACTGGGTCTTGTCGATCAGTCCCTTGAGCGCCGCCGATTCCAGCCGGAAGATATGCGAGAACGAGCCGGCCGAAAGCTCCGGGAAGTCGGATTGCGGCAGGCACTGCAGACGGAAGCTCGAACGGCCGGAGGTGACGGTCATCGCGTTGCCGTCCTCGTCCGTCTTCAGCATCACTTCGGCGCCGTCGGAAAGCTTGCGCACGATGTCGTAGAGCAGATGCGCCGGCACCGTCGTCGCGCCGCCGCGCTCGACCTTGGCGGGTGTGGCCTCCGTCACTTCGAGGTCGAGGTCGGTCGCCTTCATCTCGAGGCTCGCGCCCTCGGCGCTGAGCAGCACGTTGGACAGGATCGGTATGGTGTTGCGCCGCTCGACCACGCGGTGGACGTGGTTGAGGGACTTAAGGAGATTTGACCGTTCCAGGATAACACGCATGACGAAACAGGCTCGCTTCAATGAATGAACGGGTCACCGGCGGCCGGCACCCCGCGAAAGCCCTGAAAGGCTTTCAGAATCTCTGTAAGCTGACAGTAAAAAGCCTGCGAACGCAAGCCCGCGGCACCGGTTCCGGCCGGTTGCGCGGGCTTTCTGGGGATAAAGCCGGCGACGCGCGTCGCCGGCCATTTTTGCATCGCCTCAAGCCTGGTCGTTGATCAGCCTTCTGAGCAGTTCGAGCTCCTGCGCAAGTGTGTTGTCGGCGCCCGAAAGGTCCTCGATCTTGCGCACGGCATGGAGCACGGTCGTGTGGTCGCGGCCGCCGAAACGCCGCCCGATCTCCGGCAATGAGCGCGGCGTCATGACTTTCGACAGATACATGGCGACCTGCCGCGGCTTGACGATGGTGCGCGTGCGCCGGTTGGACAGCAGCTCCGTCTTCGACACGTTGTAGTGGCGCGCCACGATGCGCTGGATGTCCTCGATGCGCACCCGCTTCGGCTCGCCCGAACGGTAGATGTGGCCGAGGATCTCGTCGATGCGGTCGATCGTGATCTGCGGTTCGAAGGACTGGCGGAACAGGAGCTGGTTGAAGGCGCCTTCAAGCTCGCGTCCGCTGCCGGTAACCGTGCGGGCGACATGCTCCAGGATCTCGTCCGAGATATCGAGCGAGGTGTCATCGGACCTCGCGGTGGCGCGGCGCAGCTTCAGCATGCCCAGCCGCATGGCGAAATCCGGCGCCGACATTTCCAGCGCCACGCCGCCATTGAGGCGTGAACGCACGCGCGGCTCCAGCGATTCCAGTTCCGACGGCGGCCGGTCGGCCGCGACCACCACCTGCTTGGCGCTGTCGAGCAGCATGTTGATCAGGTGGCAGAACTCATGCTGGATCGATTTGCCCTGCAGGAACTGCATGTCGTCGATAATCAGCAGATCGATGTCGCGCAGTTGCTCCTTCAGCGTCAGCGCGTTGTTGTCGCGGATCGCGGTGGCGAAGCGCCACATGAAATACTCCGCCGTCAGATAGACGACGCGCGACTTCGGATTGTGCCGCAGCGATTCCGCCGCGATCGCCTGCAACAGGTGCGTCTTGCCGAGCCCCACGGTGGCATGCAGGAAAAGCGGGTTGAAACGCACCGCGCTCGACTGCGATTCCGCCACGGCCCTAGCAGCGGCGAAGGCCACCCTGTTCGACGGTCCCTCGATGAAGGAGGCGAACGTGTAGCGCGGGTCGAGCGGCGACCCCAGCACATTGTGCCGGAATTCCGGTTCCGCGGACGCGCCCTGGCGGGGCGCCGGTGCCCGTTGCTCCGCTCGTCCGGCACTCGCGGTGCCGTTGGTGAGCGCCGTGTGCGCCTGCTTGGTCATCTTGCGCGCCGGCGCGACTTCCGGCTCGACATGGTTGCGCCCCTGGCGCGTCGCGGTGCGCACGACGATCTCGATCTTGAGGAGGTCGGGATCCTCATGCCGCCACAGCTCCGCGATGAGCTCGAGATAATGGCCGTTGATCCAGGACCGCAGGAAAGCCGTAGGCACCGAGATGCGGACAATGCCGCGGGACGCCTCGGCGACCTTCATGCGAGCAAACCAGCTCGAATAGACCTCGGCTCCGAGACGCGCCTTCAGCTGGGTCTTGACCCGCTCGAACTTCTGTTCAGCGTCGCTGGATGCCTCCACG
>JAFKFE010001173.1 GCA_017308345.1 Alphaproteobacteria bacterium
CCTCAAGACGCTGACCGAGGACGTTCTGAAGTCATCCGAGATCTAAGGTGAGATCCTCGATCGCGAACAGGTCAGGTCATCGATAGCGCGTCGCCTCGGTATAGAGGCGGCGGCGTTGCGCCGATAAAAGCGGTTGTTGACCAGTACGCCGCTGTTGGTGGCGCCGGTGGTCTTGTAATCGGACTCGGTGCTGATGAAGCGGGTCGTCGATTGGACGCGAAGGCTTTCGTTGAACGCGTGGTCGAAGATATAGGCGACCGAAGTATTCTTGATGCGCTCCTCGTTCCAGCCCGGTTCGCCGAGGAAGAACTGGCGCGGCAGATACCCGCCGACCGGATTGGGGTACATCGTGCCTGAGATCGGCAGGCTCTGTTCGGAACCGCCGCGCTTCATGTCGAAATAATTGGCGAGAAGGGTCAACGACGTATTCTCGCTCGGCTTCCAGGTGAAGGCCGGCCATTCCGACAGCTGGTGGATGTAGTTCGGCATAATCTCCGCAACCCCTGCGGAGATTATGCGCCCCTTTCGCCGCAAAGCCAAGGTTTATCACCGCATAATGTGCGGAGAAAAAGGTGCCTATTCGCCGGATGCCTGAGAGCTTTTCAGGATCTCACGATAGCAGATCACCCCCATTAACCGAATCGGAAGCAGATGTTTAACGCTTCATCTCTATGTCCCGGCCCGGGGAGGCGCAGACAGAGCGAACATGATGAACGACGAAAAGCGAAATGAATGGCGCGCCATCTTCTACGTGCAGGCGCGCGTCGCCATCCTGTTTGTCCCGGTCGTGCTCAGCCTTCTCATCATCGGCATCCTTGCCGGCAATGAGCGCAAATCCGTGCCCGACGCCGTCGATCCGACCGTCACGGGCTCCGTGCGCTGAAGAAGCGTCGCCGGCCGGCCTGCCTCAGACGAAACGCGGGATCGGGCCGTTCTGCGGCGTCGTGTCCTCGCCGAGGTCGATGAACACCTCGTCGAGGTAGCACCAGCCCCAGCCTTCCGGCGGGTCGTAGCCTTCGATAACCGGATGTTGGGTGGCATGGAAATGCTTTGTCGCGTGGCGGTTGGGCGAGTCGTCGCAGCAGCCGACATGGCCACAGGTGCGGCAGAGCCTCAGATGCACCCACCAGGATCCGTTCTTCAGGCATTCCTCGCAGCCCAGCGCGCTTGGCGTGACCTTTTTGATGTCCCTTGTGTGCCTGCATTCGTCCATCATGGTCTCCTGGCGGGTTCGCGCTGATTTATTCGTTGGCGGCGGCCGCGCCGTTTTGCGCCAGATAGGCATGCAGGGCCGCCACCACCTGCGCGCCTTCGCCGACGGCGGCCGCGACCCGCTTGGTCGAACCGCAGCGCACGTCGCCGATGGCGAACACCCCGCTCCGGCTGGTTTCCATCAGCCCGTGCCCCGGCGTCGTGTCCGGCCCGGTGCGCACGAAACCCTTGGCGTCGAGCGCGATGTTGCAGTTCGCCAGCCAGTCGGTGTTCGGATCGGCGCCGATGAACAGGAAGAGGTGTTGGATGGCGCGCGTCGTCTCCTCGCCGGTCGCCCGGTTGCGCCAGCGCAGCCGCTCGAGATTGCCTTCCTGGCCCTCCAGCGCCGCGACCTCGGTTTCGGTCACCACCTCGATGTTGGGCTGCGCCGCGATGCGCTCGACGAGATAGCGCGACATGGTGGCGTCGAGGCTGTCGCGGCGCGCCAGCAGCGTCACCTTGCGCACCTGGCTGGCCAGATAGACGGCCGCCTGCCCGGCCGAGTTGCCTGCGCCGACCAGCGCCACCTCCTGGTCCTTGCAAAGCCGCGCTTCGATCGGCGAGGCCCAGTAATGCACCGAGGTTCCCTCGAACTGCGCCAGGTTGGCGACGTCGAGGCGGCGGTAGCGCGCGCCGCTGGCAATCACCACGGCGCGCGTACGCACGCTCTCACCGTCGCCGATGGCAAGCCGGTAGCGGGCGCCGTCGGTTGCGTCGTCGAGCAGCTTCGCCTCGTCGGGAATGACCATCTCGACGCCGAACTTCTGCGCCTGGTTGTAGGCGCGCGCCATCAGCGCCATGCCGGTGATCCCGGTCGGGAAGCCGAGATAGTTTTCGATGCGGGCCGAGGCGCCCGCCTGCCCGCCGAAGGCGCGGCAGTCGAGCACGATGGTCGACAGTCCTTCGGAAGCCGCATAGACCGCCGCCGCCAGCCCCGCCGGTCCGGCGCCGACGATCGCCACGTCATAGACCTTGCCGGCGTCGACCGGCCGCAGCAGGCCGACGCAGCGGGCAAGCTCGTTCTCGCCCGGATTGTGCAACAGCTTGCCGTTCGGGCAGAGCACGATCGGCAGATGGTGCGGATCGACATGGAAGCGCTCGATCAGCGTCTTGGCGCAGGGGTCGGTGTCGGAATCGAGCGCGCGATGAGGAAGCCCGCTGCGGCGCAGGAAACCTTCGAGCCGCAGCACGTCGCCATTGCCCGGAGGGCCGATGACGACCGGCCCGCTGGCACCGCTTTCGAGCAGGCCGACGCGGCGCAGGATCAGCGCCCGCATCACGCGCTCGCCGAGATTGGCCTCCTGCACCATCAGGTCGCGCAGCCGCTGCGATGGAATGACGATCGCCTCGACCGGACCGTTCGCCTCGGCATTGACCAGCGACGGCCGGTTCGACAGCTGCGCCAGCTCGCCGACGAAGTTGCCGGGGCCGTAGGTGATGATCGGCTCGCTTGGGGCGAGCCTGCCGGCCTGGGTGATGTCGACCTTGCCCGACAGGATGAGGATCACGCCTGGCGAAACCGTGCCGGCCGTCACGATGTGATCGCCGGCGGCATAGGAACGCGCCTCGCCGAAGCGCCGCATGCGCTCGATATCCGCATCCGAGAGGATCGGGAACATCTGGTCGCGGCGCGCGGCGATGGTCGGGCTGACGGAAAGGGCCATGGCGCGGACCGTAGCGCCCGGGGCGGCGTGTTTGAAGCGGTTTGTTGGGAGACTGGCCGGAAGGGGAGGTGGATGGCGGCGCCCATCCGGTCGTCATCCTCGGGTCTACGCTTCGCTCCTTGCTCCGCCCTGGAATGACGAAGTTCGGAAGCTTTCGGCTAATCGCGAACGTGAGACTCGCACCCCGTTGGCAGTCGGGATGAATGACGATCCCTTCGCTCTTGGAACTCCGGGATGGCCTGCCATCCGAAGCTCGAAGAGCGAAGGATGGTGCCCAGAAGAGGACTCGAACCTCCACTCCTTGCGGAACACGGACCTGAACCGTGCGCGTCTACCAATTCCGGCATCTGGGCTGGTGGGCGCTCATGTAAGCGGGCAAACGATATGTGTCAACGCGCTTTTTTTCGTCGGCGCCGATGCAGGATAGGCGGGGCTCCGGTTCTGGCTTTGAGCCCGGACGAGTTAGTCGCCGAAGCTGGCGCCGCCCCTCATCCGCCTGCCGGCACCTTCTCCCCGTACAGTGACGGGGAGAAGGAAGCTCCGCCTCACCCTTCCAGCACGTCCTTCGACGCCACGGTGGAATCGGCGTTGAGCTTGTAGATGACCGGCACGCCGGTGCCGAGCTCGAGCTTGACGATCTCCTCGCCGCTCTTGCCGTCCAGCGCCATGATCAGCGCGCGCAGCGAATTGCCGTGCGCGGCCACCAGCACGGTCTCGCCGCGCAGCACATGCGGCTGCACCTCGTGCAGGTAATAGGGCCACACGCGCGCGCCGGTGTCCTTCAGGCTTTCGCCGCCGGGCGGCGCGATGTCGTAGGAGCGGCGCCAGATATGCACCTGCTCCTCGCCCCATTTCTTGCGCGCGTCGTCCTTGTTGAGGCCGGAGAGGTCGCCATAGTCGCGCTCGTTGAGCGCCTGGTCGCGGATGGTCTTCAGGTCGCTCTGGCCGACCACGTCGAGGATCAGCTGGCAGGTCTTCTGCGCCCGCTGCAGCGCCGAGGTGTAGGCGATGTCGAATTTCAGGCCGCGCGCCTTGAGCTTCTCGCCGGCGGCAAGCGCCTCCGCGGTGCCCTGCTCGGTCAGGCCGACATCGCGCCAGCCGGTGAACAGGTTCTTCAGGTTCCATTCGCTCTGGCCGTGGCGCACGAGCACGAGAGTTCCCGACATGTCAGCTCCTCTGGGGTTTGGCAATTCCAACGATCTGCGTCCGGAACTGCGTAAGAAGGAAATACTTCAGGCTTGTGTCAGGAAAGTCCGAGCACATCCCGCATGGAATAAAGTCCGGGCTTCTTGCCGCGCGCCCACAGCGCCGCCTTCACCGCGCCGCGTGCGAAAATCGCCCGGTCCTCGGCGTGGTGGGAAAGCGTGATGCGCTCGCCGGTGCCGGCAAGGATCACGCTGTGGTCGCCGACGACCGAGCCGCCGCGCAGCGTGGCGAAGCCGATCGAGCCCGTCTTGCGCACGCCGGTATGGCCGTCGCGCACGCGCACGCTGTTGTCGGCGAGATCGATGCCGCGCCCCTTGGCCGCCGCCTCGCCGAGCAGCAGCGCCGTGCCCGACGGCGCGTCGACCTTGTGCCGGTGGTGCATCTCCAGGATCTCGATGTCGAAATCGTCGGCGTCGAGCGCTTTCGCGGCCTGCTCGACCAGCACCGCCAGAAGGTTGACGCCGAGGCTCATATTGCCGGATTTGACGATCGTGGCATGGCGCGCGGCGGCGGCGATCCTGGCGTTGTCCTCGGCCGAGCAGCCGGTGGTGCCGATGACATGGACGATGCGCGCCTGCGCGGCATAGCCGGCGAATTCGACGCTGGCGCCGGGTGCCGTGAAATCAAGCACGCCGTCGGCCTTGGCGAAGGCCGGCAGCGGATCGTCGACGA
>JAFKFE010001174.1:0-4779 GCA_017308345.1 Alphaproteobacteria bacterium
GCGTCGATCCACACGCTCTTTTCCTGGAGATATTCGTAGATGGCGGTGCGGCCGTTTTCCCGGCCGAAGCCCGACTGCTTGTAGCCGCCAAAGGGCGAGAGATAGCTCGTCGCGCGGTACATGTTGACCCAGACGATGCCCGCTTCCAGCCGGTCCGGCAGCCGGATGCCGCGACCGATATCCTGCGTCCACAATCCGGCGGCCAGCCCGTAGATGCTGTCATTGGCGATGGCGACGGCTTCGTCCTCGTCCTCGAACGGAATGATCGAAAGGACGGGGCCGAACACCTCTTCCTGGGCGATGCGCATCGACTGGCTGACATTGCCGAAGATGGTCGGCTCGACGAACCAGCCGTCGGCGATCGCCTTGTCCTCGGGCACCTTGCCGCCGAGAAGCTGCTGGGCGCCCTCGTCCCGGGCGATGCCGATATAATCGAGGACCTTCTTGCGCTGCGGCAGCGTCGTGATCGGGCCGACCTGGGTATCGGGGTCGAGCGGGTCGCCGATCCTGGCGGTTTTCGCGAACGCGACCAGCTTGTCGACCACCTGGTCGTAGACGGAGCGCTGCACCAGAGCGCGCGATCCGGCGATGCAGGTCTGGCCGGTCGCCGCGAAGATGCCCGAGACCAGACCGGGGATCGCCGCCTCCAGCTTGGCGTCGGCGAAAACGATGTTGGCCGACTTGCCGCCGAGCTCCAGCGTCACCTTCTTCAGGCCGCCCGCCGCGGCCTGGTAGACGCGCCGGCCAGTGGCGTCGCCGCCGGTGAAGGCGACTTTCGCCACGCCCGGATGCGTAACCATGCGGTCGCCGATCTCATGGCCGAAGCCGGTGACGATGTTGACGACGCCCTTCGGGAAGCCGGCCTTCTCGAACAGCCTTCCGAAGAAGAGCGCCGAGACCGACGAGAATTCCGAAGGCTTCCATACCACCGTGTTGCCGGCGGCCAGCGCCGGCGCCAGCTTCCAGGTCGCCAGCATCAACGGCGAGTTCCATGGCGTGATCGCCGCCACTACGCCCAGAGGCTCGAGCTTGGTGTAGTTGAAGACGCCGGGCTTATCGATCGGGATGACGCGCCCCTCGATCTTGTCGGCCAGCCCGCCGAAGAAGCGGAACCATTGCGGGATGTATTTGCACTGCATCCGCATTTCGTTGATGAGCTTGCCGTTGTCCCGTGTCTCGAGGACGGCGAGGTTTTCCGCCTCCTCGGCGACGAGGTCGGCAAAGCGCGCCATGATCTGGCCGCGCGCGCTCGCCGTCGTCGACCGCCATTCCCCCCGGAAGGCTTGTGACGCGGCCTCGACGGCCGCGTCGACGTCGGCGACGCCCGCGCGCGGAACAAGCGCCCAGGCCTTGCCGGTGAAGGGATCGAAGGACTCGAAATACTCGCCCGACGCAGCGGCGGCCCAGCGGCCGCCGATCAGCATGGCGAGCTTGTCCTCGGCGAGCGGCGGACGCTGGATCATGCGCCGATTTCCTGCAGGGCCTCGCGGGCATTGCGGAAGGCGTCGACGCCGGCAGGCACGCCGGCATAGATCGCGACCTGCAGCAGCACTTCGCGGATCTCGTCCTTGGTGACGCCGTTGCGGATCGCGCCCTTGACGTGCATCTTCAATTCGTGCGGCCGGTTGAGGGAAGCCAGCATCGCAAGGTTCAGCATGCTGCGCGTCTTGCGGTCGAGCGTCTCGCGGCCCCATACGGCGCCCCAGCAATATTCGGTCACCAGCTCCTGCATCGGCCGGTTGAAATCGTCGGCGCTGGCGAAGGATTTCTCCACGAACTCGGCGCCGAGCACCGCCTTGCGGATCTCGAAGCCCTTGTCGAACATGTCCTTACCCATGGGGTTATTCCTTTCTGGTCTGCTTGGGAGGGATCAAAGGCCGGGTGTCGGCCGGTATTTGCGACCGCGCGCCAGCACATGGCCGAGCGAGCCGTCGGTAAGGTAGATCTGGGTGGCCTTGGAATCGTACTGCACGCTTTCCTGGCCGGGATAGCCGAGTAGTTCGCGCACGCGCGGGTTCATGTAATAGGTGCAGATGGCGATCGTCGTGACGGCCGAGAAGGCGGCGCCATCTTCCTTGTTGAGCTTTTCGAGATGCGCTTCCGGGCTCGACGCGGGATCGGCGTCGAGCCCACGATCGAAGCCTTCCTTGAGATCGACACGGAAATCCAGCGCCTTCTGGGCGTCGGCGAAGCTGCAGACGGAACCGAACGCCGGCATGTCGCCGTGGGCCGGAATGAGGAAATCGGCGAGGGCGAGGAAAGTCTTGTCCTTGCTCATCTCAGGCGACCTTCTGGTTGCGCCGTTCGGCAATCATGCGGCGTGTGTTGCGAAGCGCCACCGCCATGATCGTCGCGGTCGGATTGGTCGCCCCGGAAGTGGGGAAGGTCGAGGCGTCCATGATGTAGAGGTTGGGTACGTCGTGGCAGGCGCCCCACTGGTCGACGACCGAGCGCTTCGGGTCGTCGCCCATCACGGTCGTGCCGATCAGGTGCCAGCCGGATTCGCGCACCGGCGTGGAAACAAGCGTCTCGATGGCGCCGGCGGCGTGGACCGATTCCAGGCAACGGTCGATGTTGAACTGAAGCAGGCGGTTCGAGTTCTCGTTGACCTTGTAGACGATCTGCGGCGCCGGCAGGCCGTCGGAATCGACGAGGTCCTTCGACAACACCACTTGGTTGCTTTCTTCCGGCAGGTCCTCGCCGACGATGCCCCAGATCAGCGAATGACCGAAGCGGCGGGCGACGTTCTCATGCAGGTTGGCGCCCCAGAAATCCTGGAAGCGGCCCTCTTCGGCGACATAGACCTTGGAGCCGATGGCGCCCGACACGCCGACCGGGCCGCCGGACGGCATGCAGTTCCATTTCGATCCGCGCACGAAGCCGCGCCGCTCGTCGGTCTCATAGAATTCGAGCGAATAGACCTGCTGGCCGAACGGGCCCCGCCAGGAATCCAGCGGGTCCTCATAGGAGGCGAGGATGCTGGCGAAAGGATGCATCATCAGCCGCTTGCCGACCATGCCGGACGAGTTGGCCAGTCCGTCCGGGTTCCTCGCTCCGCCCGACATCAGCAGCAGCCGCGGCGTGCCGACGCCATTGGCGCACAGGATGACGACCTTGGCGCGCTGGCGCCGGTCGCGGCCGTTGGCGTCGACATAGACGACGCCGGTGGCGAGCCCCTGCTCGTTCGTCTCGACCTCCTTGACGCGAGCGCGGGTGACGAGCCGGGCGCCGGCCTTCAAGGCAAGCGGCCAGTGCGAGCGGTCGGTGGTCGACTTCGCGCCTTCGGGGCAGCCGGTGAGACAGGTGCCGCGCCGCACGCAGGCGTTCAACTCGCCGAACTTCTCGGATGGTATCGCGTTGCTGCCCGGCCACCAGTGCCAGCCCATGCGCTCCATGCCGAGCGCGCCGCGCAGACCGACCGAACCGATCGGCAGCGCGGGGAAAGGATATGGCCCTCGCGGCGGAAACGCCGGGTCGCCGGCAAGGCCGGACACGCCCACCTCGCGCTCGATCTCGAGCTGGTAGGGCAGCAGATCCTCATAGGAGAACGGCCAGTCCTCGGCCACGCCGTCGAGCGAGCGGACGCGGAAATCGGAGGGCAGGAAATGCATCCACTGCGCGCCATAGAGCGTGGCGCTACCGCCAACACCGGCGAACATCAGCGGATTGATGTCGGTGGTCGAGTTATCGACCGGATAGTCGTTCGGATTGTCGCGCACATTGGGGTTGGGGTGCCACAGCTTGGTGCTGACCAGCTCATGCTCCGGCCGCGCGCCCGTGTAGTCGCTGTATTCGGGCCATTCGCCCTGCTCCAGCACGACCACCGAAAGGCCGGCCCGCGCGAGATGCAATGCCGCGACCGAGCCGGAGGGCCCGGCGCCGACGATGGCGACATCCACTTCCTCGTCGCGCCGCGCGCGGGCACCGCGTTCGCTCAGGCTCTCGACATTCATTTGATACCTCCCTCGATGGCTGGCGACCGGCTCATGCGAGCCTTGTGCGATAGAACGCAGCCGCGCCTATAATGATGATGCCCTTGATGATGAGCTGCATCTCGATCGGAAAGCCCAGCAAAAGCACCAGATTGTTGATGACGACCAGGACCGCGACGCCGAGCAGCGCGGCGAAGATGTTGCCGCGGCCGCCGGTCAGCGCGACGCCGCCCATGACCGCCGCGACGATCGAGTCGAGCTCGTAGCCCTGGCCGACCCAGTTGGAGACCGTCCCGACATAACCGAGCAGGAACAGCCCGCCTATGCCGGCGCAGACCGAGCAGATGACATAGCAGAAGATGATGACGCGATCGGGCGCCACACCGTTGAGGAACGCCGCCTTGGGATTGCTGCCCACCATGAATATCTCGCGCCCGAGGCGCGACCGGTGCAGCACCACGCCGAAGATGATGGCCAGCAGCGCCAGGGTTATGAGGTTGACCGGAATGCCCAGGATACGGCCCGATGCGAGAAAGCCCATGCCGGGCGGCAGGGTGCTGATCGGCGCGCCGCCGGTATAGGCGAAGCGGACGCCCTGCAGGATGATCATCATGGCCAGCGTGGCAAGGAACGGACTGACGTTGCGCCTGGCGACCAGCCAGCCATTGACGAGGCCGACGACGGCGGAGAAGGCGATCGCCGCCACGAAGATCATCGGGATCGCATCGTTGGTCGTCGCCTTGAACGCGGTCGCAAGCACGGCCACCGTGGCCATCAGCGAGGCCACCGACAGGTCGAGCCCGCGCACCAGGATGACGAAGGTCTGCCCGACGACGACCATGCCGAG
>JAFKFE010001174.1:4794-8808 GCA_017308345.1 Alphaproteobacteria bacterium
ACAGGTCGAGCCCGCGCACCAGGATGACGAAGGTCTGCCCGACGACGAGCATGCCGAGTGGGGCCGCGATGGTGAGCACGTTGACCAGATTGGCCGGCTGCATGAAGGTGGGCGAGAGCACGGCCGCGACCAGCAACAGCGCGACAAGGAAGACGATCAATCCATAGCGCTCGAAAACCGAGGCGACGGACACGCTTCGGGAGCGGGGCAGCGGTGTCTCCAGCGGCGCCATCATTGCCTCCGCTTCGTGGTGTGGATGCTGACCGCGATGATGATGATCAGGCCCTGGATCACCCACTGGTAGTAGGAAGACACGTTCAGGAAGTTCAGCAGGTTATTGAGCATCGTCACCAGCAGCACGCCGAGCAGCGTGCCCAGCACGCCGCCGCGCCCGCCGGCGAGAACCGTGCCGCCGACGACCACAGGCGTGATCGATTGCAGCGTCAAGGCGGCGCCGATGCGCGGATCGCCGACACCGGTGCGGGCGGTCAGGAAGATCGCCGCCAGCCCGGCGCACAGGCCGGAGAGCGCATAGGCCATGACCACGATGCGGTTCACCGGCAAGCCGTTCAGCCGGGCCGCCTCGCGATCGCCGCCGACGAAGTAGATGCTGCGGCCCGAGCGCGAGCGCTGGAGCCAGAGGCCGGCAAGCGCGAAGATCGCGACAAGCACGATCGCTGTCACGGGAGTGCCCCACAACTTCGCGTAGGAGAAGTCGGCCAGGCCGCGCGGAACCGATCCGCCCGGCTCCTTGTTGTACATCAGCGTGCCGCCGAAGATGATCGACGACATGCCGAGCGTCACGATCAGCGGATGGACGCGCAGCACGATGGTGAGCAGGCCGTTGAGCGCGCCGATCGCCGTCGCGGCGACCAAGGCGAGCGGCAGGGCCAGCCACAGCAGATCCGGCCGCCATTCGAGGAAATGCGCGATGAAGACGGTTGATGCGCTGACCAGCGAGCCGACCGCGAGATCGATGCCGCCAAGCAGCACCACGAATGTCTGGCCGAGGCTGACCATGCCCAGCACGACGAGCTGCTGGAACAGGTTGCCGAAATTGCGCCAAGTGAGGAACCGGTCGGACAGGAAGCCGCCCGCGACGACCAACAGGATCAGCAACGCCACCACGATCACATAGGACAGCGACAGCCGGTTGCGGCGGAATTCGGCGACGACGGCGCTCATGCGACCTGCTCCAGCCGGGCCGCCTTGCCCTCGCGCCGGTCGATCGAGCGCACGGCGAGATCCATGATCGCCTCTTCGGTGGCGGAGGCGCCGTCGATCTCGCCAGCGACATGGCCCTGCGACATCACGAAGATGCGGTCCGACAGGCCGATGATCTCGGGAAGCTCGGAGCTGATCATGAGGATGCCGACGCCCTGCTCCGCCAGGTTGCGCACGATGCGGTAGATTTCGACCTTGGCGCCGATGTCGACGCCGCGCGTCGGCTCGTCGAGGATGAGCAGCTTGCGGGCGATGCGCGACCAGCGGCCAAAAAGCACCTTCTGCTGGTTGCCGCCGGAGAGATTGCCGACCTTGACCTCGGGCGAAGGTGCTGCCACGGCGAAATTGCGTATCTGCTCGAGCGCGATGTCGCGCTCGCCGCGCCGGTCGATCAGCCCTCGTCTGGTGACGCCGGCCAGATCGGGCGCCATGACATTGGCGGAGATGGGCAGGCCAAGGAAGAGCCCCTCGTCCTTGCGGTTCTCGGTCAGGAAGCCGACGCCGTTGCGGATCGCCTCGCGCGGCCTGCGCTGGTCGAGCGGCCTGCCCTCGAATTCGATCGTGCCACCGTCGAGGGCGCGCGTGCCGAAGATGATCTCGGCCACTTCGGTACGGCCCGAGCCGACCATGCCGGCGATGCCGACGACCTCGCCCGGCTTGACCGTGATGCTGACGTCGCGCACGCGGTGGCCGGCGCGAAGATTGCTGACCTTCAGGATGTCCGGCCCGCCGGCCGGCGCCTTGCGGCGCGCAGGATAGATCTGCTCGAGGCGGCGTCCGACCATCTTGGTGATCATCTCTTCGCGCGTCAGATCGCCGACCGGACCGGTGCCCGCAACCTGCCCGTCCTTCAGGATCGTCACACGGTCGGCGATCTCGAAGATCTCTTCCAGCCGGTGCGAGACATAGACGATGCCGACGCCTTCGCGCTTCAGCCGCCGCATGTTGTCGAACAGGAGATCGACCTCGTGGCCGGAGATCACGGCAGTCGGCTCGTCGAGCACGAGCAGCCTCACCTCGCCGACCAGCGCCTTGGCGATCTCGACCATCTGCTGGTCGGCCAGCGGCAATTCATCGATCTTGGCATGGGTCGAGATCCTCACGCCGAGTTGCGCCAGTATCTCCGCCGCCCGCGCATGGCGGGCGCGGCCGGAGATCAGGCCGAGACCGTTGCGCGGCTGCGCGTCGACCAGGATGTTCTCGGCCACCGAAAGCTCGGGAAACAAAGCGAGTTCCTGATGGATGACGTGGATACCCGCCGCGCGCGCCTGCTTGGGCGACTGCCAGGAGACCGGCTTGCCCAGATAGGTCATGCTGCCGCCATTCGGCTTGATGGCGCCGCCCATGACGCGGATGAGGGTGGATTTTCCCGCCCCGTTCTCGCCGAGAAGCGCGTGGATCTCGCCGGGACGAACGGCAAAATCCACCCTGTCCAGGGGTTTTACGCCCGGATACTCCTTCTCGATGCGACTGAGCTCGATGACGGGAGTGACCATTTATCCGATGCTCGAAATTCCGGTTACGCCAGGGTGTGCGTCCGAAGATTGTACCCGGCCGGCAAGCCATTGCTCGGCGACAGGTCGCCCGGGTCGCTCATGCTGACATGGTCGAGAAGGTGCCGGTCTCCCTTGACCGAAACCGTGTCGGCTCCGGGCGACGTCACCACGTTGAAGCTGACCTCGACCTTTTCGGGAACCGGGATGCCCTTCATGACGTCGAGCACCGTCTCGATGCCGGTGATGCCCATCGAGGTCGGATAGTCGATGCCGACCATCTTGATGTTGTGCTGGGAGGCCAGCTGATACATCAGGGCGATGTCGCCGCCGGTCATCGGCGGAATTTCGCCGTCCTTGTAGCCCGCCGCGAGGAAGGCCTGGATGGCGCCCGAGCCCTGCAGTGCGCTGTCGGCCAGCACGCCGTTGATTTCCTTGCCGTGCTTCTGGATGAGTGCGGCCATCACCGATTTTCCGGTCGCGGGATTCCAGTCGCAATATTGCTTCTCCAGCACCTTGATGCCGGGGAACTTGCCGAACACTTCTTCATTCGCCTTGATGCGGATTTCAGCGACGCTCGAGCCGGCGATGCCGGGCAGCATGACGATGTTGCCCTTTCCGCCGAGCGTCTCGCATAGCCACAGGGCTTCCAGACGACCGAGCGCCCAGTCCGAGGCGGTGATGTAGGTGATGTAGTTGCTTGCCGTCTTCACCTTGCGGTCGACCATGATGACGGGAATGCCCTGCTCCATGGCGCGGCCGACGACGGAGTCCAATGCGTCTTCCGTGGCGGCGGCGATCAGCAGCACGTCGACGCCCTGGCTGATCAGGTCCTGGATATCGGCGATCTGCTTGGAGGGATCGTCATTGGCGTCCGTCGCCAGAAGATGCGCGATCTCGTCGCGGTGCTGGCCGGCGGCCCAGAACACGCCATGCTGGAACGCCACGCGCCAGGCATTCGATATCGAGGCGTTTGAGAAACCGATCGTATAGGGCCCCTCCTTCTTCCACTTCGACGTGTCGACCATCGAGTTGGCGTTCGGGTTCCAGACCCAGGTCCGCGGCACGCCGTAGTACCCCGGCTTGGTTTCTTCCGCTGCGGCGGGAACGGTCGCGCCGAGCCCCATGGTCGAGACGGCGCCCGCGGCCGCCAGAGCGGCAGGCGCCTTGCGGATGAAGCTCGCACGAGATATTTTTTGATCCAAGATGCTCTTTATAGTCATACCTTCCTCCTCCTTGGCACCTTTCGGGCGCCGATTGTTCATGCCCCAAATACAAATTGGATAAGTTATCGTTT
>JAFKFE010001175.1 GCA_017308345.1 Alphaproteobacteria bacterium
GCCGATGCATTTGTGGACGTTGTAGGAGGCAACGACGATTTCGGCTCCCCTGACGCGCTTGCGCGGCGTCGCCTTCGCCTTGCGCGCGTTCCTGGCGCGGATGGACAAGAGCACCGTCTCGGGGAGGCTGCGTCCCTTTATGTCTTTTGTCTCCATGGTTCCGATGCTCGTTCCTGCTCTACAGATAGGGTGATCCCAGCCACAGCAAACGGTCGAAGACGCGGATCAGGAATGGCCTTGCATTCAGCGTCTGCAGCGTCACCGGCTTGGCGTTCGAGATGGCGGCCCTGATGCGGGCGTCGATCTCGGCAGCGAAGTTTCTGTCCAGGACTTCCATGTCGATCTCGAAATTCAGCCTCAGCGAACGGGCGTCCAGATTGGAGGAGCCGACATAGGCCCACACGCCGTCGACCGCCATCAGCTTGGAATGGTCGAACGGGCCTTCGTGGCGCCAGACGCGGCAATAGTGCTTCAACACCTGGTCGAACTGCGCCGTCATCGCATGATCGACGAGGAAGAGGTTGTTCACCGCCGGCACGACGATGTCGATTTCGACGCCGCGGCGGCCGGCCGTGGTCAGCGCGCTGATGAATTCCCGGTCCGGCAGGAAATAGGGCGACATGATGCGGATCGATTTGCGCGCGACCGAGAATGCGCCCATCAGCAGTTTCAGGTTGGTTTCGTTGGACGCGTCCGGCCCGGAGGCGACCGCGCGCGCCAGCACCGGCCGACCGGAAGCCGGCACGGCTCGCTCGACCTGCCAGGGTCCGTTTTTCAGGGCCTCGTTGCCGGCAAAGCGCCAGTCCTCGGCGGCAACCGAGAAAAGGTCGGCCACCACCGGCCCGGTGACCTCGAAGTGGGTGTCCCGCGAACTTTCGGTACCGGCGAATTCGGCCGAGAATCCCTTGCGGATGTTCATGCCCCCCGTGAACGCCACCGCGTCGTCGACGACCAGGATCTTCCTGTGGGTCCTGAGATTGGCATAGGGAAGTCTCAAGCCCATGACGATGTTGCCGTTGAAAAGGTCGACGGTGACATCGGCTTCCCTGAGTTGCTTGAGGATGCTGGGCACCGAATAGCGCACGCCGACGGCGTCGATCAGCACCCGCACCACCACGCCGCGCTTGACGGCATTGCCGAGCGACTGGACGAACAGTGCGCCGATGGCGTCATTGTCGAAAATATATGTTTCCAGGATCACGCTTCTTTGCGCGGCGTCAATCGCACGGCACATCGCCGCGTAGGCCTCGTCGCCGGTCTTGAGCAAGGCGATGGTGTTTCCCGAGGTGAGCGGACGCCGCGCCACCCTGTCGCCAAGCGTCTTCAGCCCGGTGAAGCGCTGGCCGTATTCGGCGTCGATCAAGGCTTCGAGCGCGATGTCGCGGTCGTGTCTGGCCGCGGCCGCCTCGCTGGAGACCGGACGCATGGCGCTGATCGTCGCGCGGCGGATGCGGTTGATGCCGGCGATGGCGTAGATGATCGCGCCGAGGAAAGGCGACAGAAGCATCACGCCCACCCAGCCGGTGGCGGCGCGCACGTCTTCCTTCGTCATGATGGCATGGACGATGCCCACCGCCGCCATCGCCAGTGAAAGGATCAGGATGAATATGGACCAGTGACTCGCAATCGCCTCAAACATCGGCCCGACTATTGTGCGAGGAAGAGCGGAAGGCAATGCGGGGAGCGGGTGCAATTCCATGACGGCCGCGGCGCGGTCTTCCGCCCCGACCGGTCGAAAACAGGCGCCGGATGGTTGCTCGGGTCGATAGGCTTTCGGCCCCGGCGGCCGCCGGTCCGAGGCGCTTTGCCATCACCGGCCGTGGCGCGCGGCCTCCCGGTTCGCGGTCTCCCCAGCTGCAAGTTCGATGATCTCGGCGGTGATCTCGTCCTGGCGCACGATGCGTTGCCTCACCTTCAGCATTTCCAGCATGCGATCCACCTGCCCGTGAGTCCTGGCCATCGCCTGCATTCGCGCCTGGTTCTCGGCCACGAACGCATGCAGCGCCGCCTGGCAAAGCTGGGCGTGCAGATATTCTCCAGCGAGCTTTGTCAGCAAATCCGCCGGGGCGATCTGCAGCAGCGGCTCACCGTTGCTCCCGTCTCGCATGGCGGAAGAATCGAATGGCAGGAGTGGTGTCTGCAGGGCTTCGATCACCCCGGCCTCGCCGACAGTGGCGTTGAGGACGCCGAGCTCGTCGATCGAGCCATTCGCCACGTCCTGATAGATCCTCGCGGCGAGCTCGTCCGAAAGCTTGGGGATCGACTGGGTGCGTGCAGGCATCGCGGCCTGCCAGGCGGGCGCAAGGCCGCGCTCGCGCGCGAGGGCGCAGCCACGGGTGCCGACCATGAACAGCACCTCAGGCCGAGGCGCACGAAACAGGACTTCGAGAATCTTCTCGCTGAAATTGGCGACGAAGCCTTCCTCGGCGAGAAAGACGACGATGGCGCGTCGCGGCTCCGTCTTGGAAGCGGCGTTCGATGGTGGAACCATGGGCAGGACGCGGCCGATGGCGGACCTGATGGCGCCCGCATAGCCGTCAACGGCGGCCAGTTCCGCCTGAGCTTGTCGCGAACGAGCCGCGGCGATGCCCCGCATGGCGTTCACGACCGAGCCAAGCTTCTCGACACCATCGATGCGGGCGCTGATTTCCGCCAATCGCTCCGTCATGCCGGCTCTCCCTTGGTTTCCGCCGGGGCGAGGGAACCGGCGTAGCGCGCCAGCGCTTCGAGCATGGTCTGCCGGCCGGCGGCATCGAGCGTGCCGTCCGTGTCCAGGGACGCGACGGCGGCCGGCGCTTCGCGATCCAGCGTGGCGCCGATGCCAGAGCGGAACGCGGCGATTTCCGCCGGCCCAAGCCGGTCCAGCATGCCGTTTTGCACCGCTAGAACGAGCCCGACCTCCTCGGTCAATCGCATCGGCGAGTGCTGGGCCTGTGTGAGAATCTGGCGAATACGCCTGCCGCGGTCCAACTGTTTCCTGATACGCGCATCCGGCATGCCGCCGAAGCGTGTGAACATCTCCAGTTCGAGGAACTGGGCATAGTCGAGCCGCAGCGAGGCCGCCGCCTCGCGTAGCGCGCGGGCCTGCGTCTTGCCGCCGACCCTGCTCACGCTGGTGCCGACATCCACCGCCGGCTTCTGGCCCTCGTTGAACAACCTGGTGTCGAGGACGATCTGGCCGTCGGTGATGGAGATCAGGTTGGTTGGGATATAGGCGCTGAGATTGCCGGCGTCCGTTTCCGCGACGGGCAGCGCGGTGAGCGAGCCGCCGCCACGTGCCGGCGAAAGCTTGGCGGCGCGCTCGAGCAGGCGAGCGTGAAGGTAGAAGATGTCGCCCGGATAGGCTTCTCGGCCTGGTGACTGCCGGGTCAGGAGGGCAATCTCGCGGTGGCAGGCCGCATGCTTGGTCAGGTCGTCGATCACGACCAGCGCATGTTGACCCCGATCTCGGAAATATTCCGCCATCGTGAAGCCGGCGAAGGGCGCTATCCACTGCAGGCCGGATGCATCGGCCGCGCCCGCCACGACTATGATGGTCCGTTCCGGAGCGCCATTCGTCATGATGGCGTTGATCGCGCGCCGGACGCTGGAACTCTTCTGGCCGACCGCGACATAGATGGAGATTATGTCGCTGCTCTTCTGGTTGATGATGGTGTCGACCGCGATGGTGGTCTTGCCGGTCGCCCGGTCCCCGACGATCAGCTCGCGCTGCCCGCGACCGAGCGAAAAGAGAGTGTCCACGACGAGCAGGCCGGTCTGGACCGGATGCTTGACGAGATCGCGTTCGATGATCGCGGGCGCCGGCCGCTCGATCGGGAGCGTGTCGTGGGCCGCGATTTCACCTTTGTTGTCCAGCGGCCGGGCGAGGGGATCCACCACGCGGCCAAGCAGTTGCGGTCCGACGGGGACGCGCACGACATCGTCGCTGCCGCGCACCGTCTGGCCTGCCTTCACCGCGTCGATCCCGTCGAGCAGGACGCAGCCGACGCGGTCGCGGTCCAGCACCTGGACGAAGCCGGTATGCCCGCCTTCGAAGTGGAGGAGTTCGTCGAGCCGCACTCTCGGCAGGCCCGAAACGAACGCGATGCCGTCGGCGATTTCCTCGACCCGCCCGACCTCTTCGGTGCGCGGGCCAAGCTGCAGCTTACCGACCGCGGAACGCGCCGAATCCAGCCAGCCATCCGCTGTGGAATTGCGGTCAGTTTCCATGGCTCACCTCACCGAGGATGCGGTCGAGATCGGCCTTCCAGCTGTTGGTGATGACGAGGTGAGGCCCGCGCAGTTCTATCCCCGCGATCAGCGACGGGTCTGTTTTGAAGGAGATCGGCGGCGCGCCGCCCAGGACCTTGCCGATGCGCTGGCGGATGTCCTCTTGTCTGTCCGCCGGAACCGGTGTGGCCGACAGCGCTTCGAGCTTCGAGCCGTTCCGGGCCGCCTCGCGCGTGCCGTCCGGCAGTTTGCCGATCGCCGCAATCAACCGATCGGCAAACTCATCCTGGACAGTTTGTGCCCGCAGAGGCGACACCAGCATTCGGGCGATGTCGACCGCGAGCTGGCGGGACCGCTCGGCCCATTCCGACTTTGCCGCCAACTTGTCGGCCGCGATCGCGGCGTTCGCCCTGGCTTGGAGCGCCTCTGCGTCCTGACGTGCCTTCTCCAGAAGGACAGCACGCTCCTTCTCGGCATCGTCACGCGCCTTTGCCACCATGGCGTCGTGCTCGGCGGCGAAACCTTCGCGCGTCTTGCGGATGCCGTCGAGTTCCGCGG
>JAFKFE010001176.1 GCA_017308345.1 Alphaproteobacteria bacterium
AGGAGATCATCCGCATCCTGGCCTCCAGGCTGGAGGCGTTGGGCTACGTCAAGAGCAGCTATGCCGACGCCGTCGTGCGGCGTGAGATGACGATCCCGACAGGCCTGCCGCTGGAGCGCGCGGACAATGTCGCGGTTCCGCACACCGACCCCGAACATGTGCTGAAACCGGGGGTCGCGATGGGTACGCTCAAGCGGCCCGTCACCTTCGCCAATATGGAAGATCCCGACGAGAAGCTGCCGGTGGGCTTCGTCTTCCTGCTTGCCATCAATGACAAGGACAAGCAGATTGACACGCTGCAGACCGTCATGGCCACCATCCAGAATCCGGCGGCGCTGGATGGCTTGAGGACGGCCAGGACCTTCGAGGACGTCCGCGCCATTCTCGGCTGACAGAGGAAAGAACATGTCCAGACAGAAAACCATTCTTTTTGCCTGCGGCACGGGCATCGCGACCTCGACCGCGGTCAATGCCGCGGTGACCGAAGCGATGAAGAAGCGCGGCCTCACCTTTCACGCGCAGCAGGCCAAGGCCACCGAAGTACCCGGGCTAGCCGACAGCGTCGACTTCATCGTCGCCACCACGCCGATCTCGGCATCCGTGACCAAGCCGGTGATCAAAGGGCTCGCCTTCCTCACCGGCATCGGCAAGGACAAGGTGCTGGACGAGATCGAGGCGGAACTGCGCAAATAGAATCGCTGTAAGCGGCGCGGATCAGTTCGATAGAGCCGGCGAGACGATCTTCGCCCCGTAGAGCATGTCGTCCTGCAGGCGGCGCAGGGCGTAGAGTCTCGTCGTCCGGTCCGGCGCGGCATTGTCCGCCGTCAGCAATTCACCCTTCCTGACCGGCTTCAGCACCTTGCCGCCCTCGAGCAGTCCGACCGGCACGGCGCGGTTCGCCCGCGCATCGGCAATCGTCATGGTCCAGGAGCGGTAACAGGTTTCACCGATCGCATCGAAGGTCTCCCCGGCGGCAAGGTCGCGCTTGGCGACCGCGCAGACCTCCGCCACCGGCCTGGGCAGGGGCACCATGTCGGGCTTGCCGTGGAGCATGATGCGGGCGGCGGTCAGCGGCACCTCCAGCGAAGTCAGGTGATAAGGCCTGAACAAGCCGTAATACGGGCCACGGCCGACATGGAGATCGTCCATCCGCTCGACGATACGCGGATGCATCGCCTCGACGATGACGAACACGCCCGGCGCCACGCCCTTGCCGATCGTGTAGTCGACGACGCCTTTCCTCGAAAGCAGGCCCCCGGCCTCCTTCGGGATCAGCACCTTGGCCAGTTGATCACGATCGGCCTTGGGTCCGTGCATGCCTGGAACATCGGGAACCAAGCCGGTGGCGTTGGCGATGGCGCACATCTCGACCATGGTTTTCGAGCCGTCGACGAATTCGACGAGCATGCGCGGGTTCATGTTGCGGCGGGCCGCCTCTTCCCGGTAGTCGTCCGGAACGGCGTCGTGGTTGAGCGGATTGTTCTTGCCCTTGCCGGCCGCGACGATGCTCAGCCCAAGCGCCGAGGCGAACTCGATCAGTTCCATGCAGCTTGACGGCTCGTCGCCGGCGCCGACCGAGTAGACGACCCCCAGGCGGTCGGCCTGCTGCTTCAGGTAGCAGCCGATGGTCACGTCGGCCTCTACGTTCATCATCACCAGATGCTTGCCATGCTCCATGGCCATCAGGTCGAAATCGGCGGCGACGCCCGGCTTGCCGGTCGCATCGATCACCACATCGATCAGCGGGTTGGTGACCAGCATCTCGTTGGAGGTGATGGCGATCCTGCCGCCCTCGATCGCCTGGGCGACCCTGGAGGCGGTTTCGGCTTCGGCGGCCATCGCCTCGTCGCCATAAGCGATGCGGATCGCCTCGCGGGCTGTGTGCGGGCGGCGCGTGGAGATGGCCGCGATCGAAATACCCGGCATCAGCATGCCCTGGGTCACCAGATCGGTCCCCATCTCGCCAGAGCCGATGACGCCTATGCGCACGGGACGCCCCTCGGCCGCGCGCCGTGCGAGATCGCGGGCAAGCCCGGTCAGCGCGATATTGGTCATGCAAGAATATCCACGGTTCTTAGTTCCGGCTTGCAATACAGGGAATGACCCCCGTTTGCCAAGGCAACCAGACCGACATGGCGATTTCTTGCGCATGCTTTGCAAAGCCCCAGCAGAGCTCGCAGGAGCTTGCACATGGCGGCGGTACGATTCGTCATTTCTTCCAGGCCATTAACCATAGTCGTCCAACTTCAATTGAACGGATCCGGGCTGCCGCCCTTGGTTCCTGTGCCATTTTTGCTACAGGCTTTGGCACTAATGCCCGGATTCGCACTTTTAAAGGGTGTCTAATCCATTATGCACTCACATCCTCGAAAAATCTGATAGATACTGGCCGCAAAGCTCCGGTGGCAGGCTTGGGCAATAAGCGCCGATAAAAACATAAATGGCGCGGGGATAGTCACGGGGTAGAAATGACCAGGACGGGTAAAGTGACCGTCGGCTGGCGGTTTGCGCTTGCCATTACGGTGTCGATGCTGGCTTGCGGTAGCGCCAGCGCACTCACACTCAAAGAAGCTGTTGCCGTCGCTGTGGAATCCAATCCGGAGATTGGACAGGCGATCGAGAACCGCGAAGCGATTGAATTCGAGCTGCGCCAGGCGAAGGGCCTTTACCTTCCCAGCGTCGATCTGGAAGCATCGACAGGCGTTCGCCGCCTGGACAACGATACGCGGCGCGCGCTCAACGAGGATCACAAGGCTCTCTATCCGAACGAGGCCGATCTGACCGTCTCGCAGACGCTTTATGACAGCGGCGCGAGGCGAGCGGAACTGAACCGGCAGGCCTCGCGGGTCGATGGAGCTTCCTTCCGGGTTCTGGAACGGTCCGAATTCATCGGGCTCGCGGTTGTCCAGGACTATCTGGAATACATGCTGCAGGCTTCGATCGTGGCCGAGGCCAAGAAGAACCTCGGCTTCCACCAATCCATTCTCGGCGACATCAAGCAAGGCATCGCTGGCGGCGCGCTCAACGAGGCCGACCGGCAGCAGGCCGAGGAACGCCTTTTTGCCGCCAAGGCGCGGATGCAGGAGGCAACCGAAGAACTCGAGGCGGCCAAGATCCGCTTCTTCAAGAATGTCGGCAAGCCACTGACCAACGCGTCGCGGCCGGCCGATGTCTCCGCCGCCCTGCCGCGGTCGCTGGACGATGCGATCGGCCTTGCCAGGCAGAACAATCCGCGTGTCCATATGGCCAACAGCGACATCGACGCCGCCGCCTCGCTGGTGGATGCTGCGCGGGCGAAATTCGGCCCCTCGATTACCGCCGAGGGTGTTGCCCGGGGCGGCTACGACATCGACGGCGCCGACGGCGACACCAGCGACCTGCAGGCCCGGGTGGTGCTGCGCTGGAACCTCTATCGCGGCGGCATCGACAAGGCCAATGAGCAGGAACAGATCCGCCGCACCAGCGAGCAGCGCCTCGCGCTGCATCAGGTGCTGCGCGAGATCGAGGAAGCAGTCCGCACCTCATGGGATCGCCGCTTCCGCCAGGCGGATCTCGCAAAGACGCTGCGGCAGCAGGCGGCCACCAATGAAAAGCTCGTCGCCTCCTATCGCGAGCAATTCAAGGTCGGACAGCGTTCGCTGCTCGACGTTCTCGACGCCCAGAACACGCGCTTCAACACGGCGACACTGGCCGACACGTCATCCTACGCGTCGCTGTTTGCCGAATATCGACTGCTGGCCGCGACCGGGGAGTTGCTGAAGACGCTCAACATCCAGCCGCCGAAGCAGGCCACGGCGTATGCGCAGACCGAGTTCGGGACGCCCGCGACGGCCGATACCGAGACCTACGCGCGGACGCCGTCCGAACAGACGAACGATCTGCCGTTCGACATCCTCGCGCCGGTCAGGAAAAAGTAGCCGATGTAACCATCGATCTTTCAGTCCTTCGGGGCAGATCGTGAACCAGCAACCTCATATCCTGTCGCCCAAGGAGGCTTTCAAAGCCTGCTTCTGCGCCGTTGCAGCCTATCTCGGCAGGCCGAGCGCGGAAACCGTGCTGTTTGCCGGCGTGCCGATTTCGGAGACGCGCATCGAGCCGGACGAAATCCGCCACCTGGCCGAGCGCATCGGCCTGGAAGTCCAGGATTTCAGCCATCGCGATTTCCTGCGCGGCCGCTTCGATCTCCCGGCCATCGTCTTTCGTGTCAGCCAACTGCCGATCGCTCTCCTGGCGGAAATCGAGGGCGGACAATATCTGACGGCGCCCCAGGAAAACGGCCGCACCACGATCGACAGGGCGGAACTTGCCGAAAACCATATCAGCGGCGGCACGTCCTTTTCGATCACCTATGCCAATACCACCGAAGAGATGACGGTCGGCACCGCCGCGCGGATCGAAAGGCGCCACTGGCTGACCGGCACCATGGGGGCGTTCTGGCGGACGTACTCCAAGGTGGTGCTGTCGGCGGTCTTCATCAACCTGCTGGCGATCGCCTCGCCGATCTTCACCATGAACGTCTACGACCGCATCCTGCCGAACAAGGCGATCTCGACGCTGTGGGTGCTGGCGCTCGGCATCGGCACGGCCATCCTGTTCGACCTGCTTCTGAAGACGGCCAGGGCGTCGCTGATCGACTATGCCGGACGCAAGGCGGATCTGCGGATCTCCTACCTGCTGTTCGAAAAAGTGCTGAATTCCTCGCTTTCGGCGCGGCCCGGATCGACGGGTGAATATGCAAACCGTGTCACGCAATAC
>JAFKFE010001177.1 GCA_017308345.1 Alphaproteobacteria bacterium
GCGCGTCCTGAGCCAGCGATTGACAACGATCAACGCCGGCATGACCCGGCCCGGCAATTATCTGGCCGGAACCAATCAGGGAATCTGGCCATGACCTCCGACATGATTGAAATCTGGGCTGGGATACTGGGCCTCGCCTATCTGGCTGCTATGGGCCTTTATCTCGATATGCTCCATGCCCGGAAGCACGTTCCGGCGCGTCATGGTTTCGGCCGTCACGCCCGGCCGTACCCGGCCAGGATCAGACGCTCGCGATAGCAACGGCGGCCAAGCCGGCGCGTTTCCGTTCCCGTTGCGGGATGGAAGCGGGTCTGTTCTCTTCCGAGAAACCGGGGAAGCATGATGAAGGCAATGGTGCTGGAAAAGCCCGGCAGGCTTTTGAACCTCGTCGACCGCCCCGATCCCTTGCCGGGAGCGGGCGAGATCAGGCTCAAGGTGGAAGCATGCGCGGTATGCCGTACCGATCTGCACGTCGTCGACGGTGACTTGCCATGGCCGAAGCTGCCACTCGTGCCGGGTCACGAAATCGTCGGCATTGTCGATCTTGTCGGCGAAGGCGTGTCGCGGTCCCGGCTCGGGCAGAGGGTAGGCGTCCCGTGGCTGGGGCACACTTGCGGACATTGTCCCTATTGCAACGCCGGCGCCGAAAACCTGTGCGACGAGCCGCTCTTCACCGGCTATACGCGCGACGGCGGCTTCGCCAGTCATGTCGTTGCCGATGAGCATTTCGCCTTCGAGCTGGATGCCGACGCGGACCCGGTGTCGCTGGCGCCGCTCCTGTGCGCGGGTCTGATCGGCTGGCGCTGCCTCAAGAAGGCCGGCGACGGCCGCAGACTGGGCATCTATGGCTTCGGCGCCGCCGCGCATATCATCACCCAGGTCGCGATCTGGCAGGGTCGTGAAATCCATGCCTTCACGCGGCGCGGCGACATTCAGGCGCAGGAATTCGCGCGCTCATTGGGCGTCGCCTGGGCAGGGGCATCCGACGAATTGCCGCCGGTCGAGCTTGACGCGGCGATCATTTTCGCGCCGGTCGGCGAGCTGGTGCCGGCGGCGTTGCGGGCTGTCCGCAAGGGCGGCCGGGTGGTCTGCGGCGGCATCCACATGAGCGACATTCCATCGATGCCCTACAAGCTTCTCTGGGAGGAAAGGGAATTGGTGTCGGTCGCCAACCTCACCCGTCGCGACGCGGAGGAGTTCTTTCCGATAGCGAGGCGCGCCCAGGTGCGCACGCACACAAAGGTCTATCCGCTGGAGCAGGCGAACCAGGCGCTGGATGATCTGCGCATGGGCAGGCTGAGTGGAGCCGCCGTCCTCAGGCCGTGACGATCCTTGAACAATTCCAGGAAAAGTGTGTTTCCGCGAGACGGTGAAACGCTAAGGCATGTCGCCCAGAAGTGTGCAGCGGTTCTGGGGCAACGACATGCATACTTAAAGCGCGTCGGCTGAATCCGGTCCAGCGCGACGCGCTTACAGCGTGATCGCGAAAAGTGGGGCCGGGCTTCGGAGAAAGATCATGCTCCAACAAAGAGTTGGATCATGATCACGCTTCAACGAAACGCCGGCCGGTTGAGCCCGCTACGGCTGCTCGACCCGGGCCACCTGGTAAGTGTGCATGGCGCCGTCGCGCTTGATCGAGACATATTCGCCGGTGACGAAGCGCTCCTCGCCGAGATGGAAGCCGACCTCGTCGTCACGGTCGCCCTCGGCATAATCGAAATACCATTGGCCGCCCGGCTTGCGCCGCAGTCGCCCCACCAGATCGTCCTCACCGGTGCGCAAACGGCGTACGCGACAGACGCCCTTGTGCGATTTCCACTCCTCCGCGTCCAGCCGTCCTTCGTCGGTGAGCGGCGCCAGCACGTCATAGCCTTCCTCGCGGTCACCCTCCGGATGGCCTTTCTCGCGCGCCAGAAGCAGGCGGATGTTCCTGAATTTGGGGGTGAGGTCTTGCAGGCTGGTCATGGCAAACTCCTTTGAAGTCCTTCCTACCGCGGCGATCGGACGGGACCTTGATCGAGGTCAAACGATTCCTGGTTCGGCGGGAGGCTCAGCCGGCGCCTGTCGGCACATGGCCGCGAACCCAGCCGATGATCTGGCTGGCGCTCATCGCCCCCGAGACGCGCGCGATTTCCCGCTTGTGGTGAAACAGGATCATGGTTGGAATGCCGCGAATGCCCAACCTCGCCGCGACGGCCTGCTCGTTGTCGGAATTCAGCTTGACCAGCCGAATGTGAGGCTCGAGCGCCTTGGCGGCGGCTTCATAGGCCGGCGCCATCATCTTGCAGGGACCGCACCATGGAGCCCAGACGTCGACGAGGACAGGCAGGCTGCCGCGTCCGATCTGACGGTCGAAGTTCATCGCGTCGACGTCCTGCGGAACCCCTGAAAACAGCCGGGCGCCACACTTTCCGCATTGCGCGTCGGCGCCGTTTCGGTTCGGCGGCAGGCGATTGACCACGCCGCATTTGGCGCAAACCACGAGGTTCTCTTGCGTCATGACCTTTGGGTCCTCCCGGTTGTGCTGCGTTCGAAAAGCCCGTCGCCAAGAGCACGCAGCGCATTGAGGATAACGGCGACGTCTATGCCCTCCTGAAGCACCGCGCCCGCCACAGGCGTTATGTGCCCCATGGCGGCCGCGATCATTGCCGCGCCCGAGAGCGCCAGCCCGACGATGATGCTCTGCAGGGCGATCCTGCGCGTGCGCCTGGCGATCCGCAGCGCCTCCGCGACGGGTTGCAGCCTGTCGGTGAGCACGACCACGTCCGCCGCCTCCGACGAAGCTGTCCCGCCGCGGGCTCCCAGGGCAATGCCCACGGTCGCCGCGGCAAGGGCGGGGGCATCGTTGATGCCGTCGCCGACCATCATCGTCGGCGCCGTCGCCTTCTCGGCCTCGACCGTTCCGACCTTGTCGGCCGGCGTCGCGTCGGCAATGACGGCATCGAGATCGAGCGAAGCGGAAACCTTTTCGGCCGCGGCGCCGTCGTCGCCGGTCAGCATGATCATCCGGGTAACGCCTGCCGAACGCAAAGCCCCGACGGTGTCGGCAGCGTCCTCGCGTATGGCGTCTCCAAACGTGAAGACGCCGGCAAGGCTGCCATCGACGGCAAGGAACACCCTGAGCACCTGCGCGTCGCGGTACCGGTCCTCTCCACTTTCCGCCCACTTGGGCAGTGGCTCCTTCCCAAGAACCAGCGGCCTCGATCCGGCCGCGACCGACATCCGGTCCACCTGACCCATGAGACCCTCCCCGCGATGTTCGCGGACGTCACGGGGTTGGGAAAGCATCAGGTTTCGACGGCGGGCGATGCGGACAATCGAATCCGCGAGGACGTGATGCGAAGCCTGTTCGAGCGAGGCCAGCAGCCGCAGCAATTCATCGGCTTCCCGGCCTGGAGCGGCGTCGATCTCCATCAGCTCGGCGCCGCCGAGCGTCAAGGTCCCGGTCTTGTCGAAGATTGCGGTGCGTGTCTGGGCGAGCGCCTCCAACGCCGCGCTGCCCTTCATGAGGATGCCGGCGCGGGCGGCGCGTGACACGCCGCCGATGAATGCAACCGGCGCCGCGAGGATCAGCGGACAGGGCGTCGCCACCACCAGAACGGCGAGGGCGCGGATCGGGTCATTGGAAAGGTACCAGGCGATGCCGGCGAGCAACAGCGTCGCCGGAAGCAGGAGCAGGGCAAAACGGTCGGCGATGCGTATGAACGGCGCCTTGGCGGTTTGCGCGGCGGCGACCATGCGCACGATCGCGGCGTAGGTGCTCTTGTCGGCGATGGCGGAGGCCCGCATGACAAAGGCCTCGCCGACGTTGACGGTGCCGCTGCGCAATGCGTCGCCGGCGCCGCGCCGCTCCGGCAGGGGCTCTCCGGTGACGGTCGACTCGTCGAGCACGGCCGAAGCGTCGATCAGCATGCCGTCCACGGGCAGCAATTCGCCGGCGCGCACCAGAAGCTCGTCGCCGACCGCCACCTGATCGATCGAAACGGTCTCGGTGCCTTGCGCGGATTTCCGGTGCGCTACATGCGGCGCCCGGTCGGTCAGAGCCCTCAGATTCCGCTCGGCCCGGCCTCGCGCCATATCTTCAAGCACCGTGCCGCCGGCATACATGATGGCGACGACCACCGCCGCCAAGGGCTGCCCCAGCAGCAGCGCCGCCGACATCGAAACCAGCGCGATCGCATCGACGCCGATCCGGCCGATCCAGAAATCCCGCAGGATGGAGATGGCAAGCGCCGCCACGACCGGCAGGGTCGCCGCCGTCCAGATTGTATCGGGCGAGACGATGCCGATGCCATTCCGCCAGGCGCCCAGCCCGTGCGCCAGGCCGAGAACGGCCACGCTCAGCAACGCGCGCCGCAGCAAGGTTTCGTTCATGGCGGCCGTCAAAGTTCGCCGATCATTTCCCGCAGCAGCAGCTGCACGTCCGTCGCCGTCGCCGCGAGTTGCGGGTTGTCGATGGCGCCCATCGACGCCACCGGATCGACAGCCGCGACCTCGACCTGTCCGGGGCCGGTCTCGGTCACAATCACGTTGCAGGGCAGCATGGTGCCGATCTTGTCCTCGGCCTGCAGCGCGCGCCACGCGAAATGCGGATTGCAGGCGCCGAGGATCATGTATGGCTTGAAGTCGACGCCCAGCTTGACCTTCATCGTGTGCTGGACGTCGATCCTGGTCAGGACGCCGAAGCCTTTGTCGGCAAGCTTCTTGGTGACATGCTCGATCGCCGCTGCGAACGGCATGTCGAGGTTTTTGC
>JAFKFE010001178.1 GCA_017308345.1 Alphaproteobacteria bacterium
ATCGACCACCTCTACGCCATGCCGCCGGAGGTGATTCGGAAGGCCGCGACAGTCAGCCGCCCGGCGCAATAGCCGGTCCGGTCGATAGCCTTTTTAAATCTATCTTGCCGGAGTCTTAACTCTCTGTCTCAAAATCGATCAGCCTTAACGACTTCTTTACCATAGTTCCGCGAAATTGGGGGTTAGATGGCGGGCGAATGATTCACCAGTCTGTTCCGCCGTCTGCGCCGGCTGAACCAGCGGTTGCGGCGTGCTGCCGGCAATGGCCTGGGCGCCGGCCGGGACGGCGACGGGGAAGGTGCCGTCCGGCCGCGTCTCCGGCACATAGGCGACCTTCTCGGGCAGGGGCGTATCGCCTTCGCCCATCACGTTCGATGCCGCCTCGGCGGGCACCGGCGCCTGCAACGACGAATCGGCCGCCGTCGCGGTCCTGGCGCCGGATGTCGCGCTCAGTTCGCTGGCGGTCGAATTGTAAGCGGGGGAAACGACCGACATCGTCGGGTCGCCGGTCGACGTGCAGGAGGCCAGAAGCACGGAGAAAAGCGCCGCCGCGATGCTGCGGCTTTCCCCTCGTGCGAGACGCCAACCTGCTGATTTCAAAATAAATTCCCCCTCAGTATCCGGTCGGTTCGTCATCGCCGCGCCACTCCAGCATTACGCCGCGATAACCCTCCTGTTCCCAACCGGAAACGGGATATGTGTCGAATCTGCAAGCCTCGGAATTTATCTGCTTCGAACGCTGATTTGAGGCCGTGAAACGATTGACGCCACCATTTCGCCCTGTTTTGGCGGGCCGTCAACTCACCAGACATTACAGTCCGTTACACACGCACCTTGACATAGGTGCCCGGCGCATCTCCCAAGGTTTTCATACGCTTGCCGGGTTTGCGGGCGGGTACGCGGACATTGTCCTGGGTCTCGATCCAGTGCTGCCAGTGCGTCCACCAGGAGCCGGGATGCTCATGCGCGGCGGCAAGCCACGCGTTGAAGTCGCCCACCGGCTTGTCGCCGGTCCAGTACTGATACTTCTTGGAAGCAGGCGGGTTGACGACGCCCGCGATGTGGCCGGAACCCGCCATCACATACTCGACATCGCCGCCGAAGAACCGTGACCCCAGGAACACCGAAAGCGCCGGCGCGATGTGATCCTCCTTCGTGGCCAGGTTGTAGACGGGGATCGTGATATCGGCCAGCGACACCGTGCGGCCGGCGAGTTCCATCACGCCGCGCGAAAGATTGTTCTCGAGATAGCAGTTGCGCAGATAGAAGGAGTGGTTGGCCGCCGCCATGCGCGTGGAATCGGAATTCCAGTAGAGCAGGTCGAAGGGCAGGGGTTCCTTGCCGCGCATGTAATTGTTGATGACATAAGGCCAGATCAGGTCGCCCGAGCGCAGCATGTTGAAGGCCGTCGCCATCTTGGTTCCGTCGAGATAGCCCTTCTCGCTCATCGAGCGCTCGACGGCGGCGACCTGGTCCTCGTCGACGAAGACCTTGAGGTCGCCGGCATAGGTGAAGTCGACCTGCGTGGTGAAGAAGGTGGCCGATTTGATGCGGTGGTCGCCTTCCTGCGCCAGCAGCGCCAGGGCGGCCGCAAGCAGCGTGCCGCCGACGCAATAGCCGATGGCGTTGACCTCCTTTTCGCCGGTCTCCTTCTCGACCATGTCCAAACCGTATTGCAGGCCTTCGCGGATATAGGCTTCCCAACCCTTGGCGCCGTGTCGTTCATCCGGGTTGATCCAGGAGATGACGAAGACCGTGTGGCCTTGCTCGATCGCCCAGCTGATGAAGGATTTCTGCGGGTTGAGGTCGAGGATATAGAATTTGTTGATCCATGGCGGGCAGATCAGCAGCGGCCGTTTCAGCACCGTTTCCGTCACCGGGTCGTACTGGATGATCTCGGCGACGTCGCTGCGGCCGATGACCTTGCCGGGCGTGGTGGCGATGTTCTTGCCGATTTCGAAGGGCGTGTAGTCCGCCTGGCGCAGCTTCAGGTCGCCGCGCCCGGCGGCGATGTCCTCGGCCAGCATCTTCATGCCGCGCACCAGATTCTCGCCGTTGGAGGCCACGGTCTCGCGGAACAGCTCCGGATTGGTCAGGATGAAGTTCGACGGCGCAATCGCGTTCGACACCTGCTTGACGTAGAAGCCCGCCTTGTGGCGGGTGTGCTCGTCCAGGCCCTCGGCATGCTCGACGAGCTCGTTCGCCCAGCGCGAGGTGACGAGATAGGCCTGCTTGAGGAAGTCGAAGAAGGCGTTGCGCCCCCATTCGGGGTCCTGGAAGCGCTTGTCGCCGCGCTCCGGCTTGACCGCGTCGTCGGGAGCCTCGGCGTTGGGAGTGACCTTCTGTATGGCGTTCGCCCAGACGGTCATGTAGCCGGCGAACAGACGCGTCTGCGCCTCGAGCGCGCGCTGCGGGTCGCCCAGCCAGTATTCCGAGAGCTTGGAGAACGTCTTGACCATGTCGACGACGGGTTCGGCGACATGATCGCGCACTTCGCCCTTCTCGCGCGGCTCGGTCCAGGCGGAAGCCGCCTTGCCGGCCTGCTCGATCATGCGGGCCATGTTCAAGGCAAAGCGCTCGGGATCCTTCACCAGATATTGCTCGATGGCCGAAGGTCCGCCATTTTCCGCTTTGTCCGAATCGTCAGGTTTGGACATGGTTCGCGGGGTTCCTCCCGGGGCGTTTTCTTGACATATTACCATGGGACATCTGACCGGGTCCAATTCGCTGTAGCCCGGCTGCCAGGAAAACAATATGACGATTAATGTTGGCGGGACTTTTTTTCTGAAGCCGGGTGCGATCTGCCGCAAGGCGGTCCTGGTCGGGTTGGTCGGCGTGCTGTTGCCCGCGGGCGGCTGCACGAGCACCAGCACGAACAATGCGGCGCCGACGGCCTTGACCGAAGGTCCGAGGGACACCGGCTCCTACCCGAACCTCAACGTCCCGCCACAGGTGGCCGCCAAGCAGCTCACCAAGGAGGAGACCGCGGCGAACCTGGCCCAGCTCAAGGCCGAGCAGCAGGCGCAAATCGCCAAGGGCGGCAGTGCCAGGGCGCCGACGAATTCCGCGGCGCTGAAGACGCTCGCCAAGACGCATGGCAACGACACGCTGAAGCAGATCGAGGGCAAATGCGACCCGACCCTCGACCCTAACTGCAATTAGGTTTATATCGCGCGCCGAAAGCGCCCCCTTCGATCGTCTGGAACTGAAATGGAAGAATTTCACAAGGTCCGCCGGCTTCCGCCTTACGTGTTCGAGCAGGTCAACCGGCTGAAGGCCAGCGCCCGCTCGCGCGGCGCCGACATCATCGACCTTGGCATGGGCAATCCGGACCTGCCGACGCCGAAAGCCATCGTCGACAAATTGTGCGAAGTGGTGCGCGATCCGCGCACGCACCGCTATTCGTCCTCGCGTGGCATTCCGGGCCTGCGCCGCGCCCAGGCCAACTATTACCAGCGCCGCTTCGGCGTGAAGCTCAACCCCGACACGCAGGTGGTGGCGACGCTGGGCTCGAAGGAAGGCTTCGCCAACATGGCGCAGGCGATCACCGCCCCCGGCGACGTGATCCTGTGCCCCAACCCGACATATCCGATCCATGCCTTCGGCTTCATCATGTCGGGCGGCGTCATCCGCTCGCTGCAGGTCGAGCCCGACGATGGTTTCATCCCGGCGGTCGAGCGCGGCATCCGCCACTCGATCCCGAAGCCGCTGGCGCTGATCCTCAACTATCCGTCGAACCCGACGGCGCTGGTCGCCTCGCTCGACTTCTACAAGGACGTGGTCGCCTTCGCGAAGAAGAACGACATCATCATCCTGTCCGACCTTGCCTATTCCGAGATTTATTTCGACGGCAATCCGCCGCCTTCGGTGCTGCAGGTGCCGGGCGCCATGGATATCTGCGTCGAGTTCACCTCGATGTCGAAGACCTTCTCGATGCCCGGCTGGCGCATGGGTTTCGCCGTCGGCAACGAACGGCTGATCGCGGCGCTGACCCGCGTCAAGTCCTACCTCGACTACGGCGCGTTCACGCCGATCCAGGTGGCGGCCGCGCATGCGCTCAACGGGGACGGCGCCGACATCGAGGAGGTGCGCGAGGTCTACCATAGGCGGCGCGATGTGATGGTCGATTCCTTCGGCCGTGCCGGCTGGACCATTCCCGCGCCCGCCGCCTCCATGTTCGCCTGGGCGCCGATCCCCGAACAGTTCCGCCAACTCGGCTCGCTCGAATTCTCCAAGCTGCTCATCGAGCATGCGGACGTCGCGGTGGCGCCGGGCATCGGCTTCGGCGAGCATGGCGACGACTATGTGCGCGTGGCGCTGGTCGAGAACGAGCACCGGATCCGCCAGGCCGCGCGCAACATCAAGCGCTTCCTGACGTCGACCGCCAAGCAGCCCGACAATGTGGTGCCTTTAGCCGCTCGTCGTTGAGTTTGCCTTATATCCATTGAATTTTGAGGGGCGTCGCCGGACATGGCTGAAGCGTTGCGTGTTGGAATTGCCGGCCTCGGCACGGTTGGCGCCTCGGTGGCGCGCGTATTGCGCGACAAGGCGGCCGAACTCACCCGCCAATGCGGCCGCGACATCGTGGTGACGGCCGTTTCCGCCCGCGACCGTAAACGCGACCGCGGCATCGATCTCAGCGCCGCCAGATGGTTCGACGATCCGGTCAATATGGCCGAAAAGGCCGATATCGACGTCTTTGTCGAGCTGATCTGCGGCGACGAAGGGCCTGCGCGGCTGGCCGTGAAGG
>JAFKFE010001179.1 GCA_017308345.1 Alphaproteobacteria bacterium
TGGCCATCGTCGCCGGCTTCGGCTTCTACGCCGCTGCCCAGTCCGACGAGGCCTCGCTCGAACGGCAGAAGATTTTCATCGCCGATGGCCTGAAGGACCGGATTGCCGAGGTCCAGCGCGAGCAGGAAAGCGTGACGGTCTGGGACGATTCCGTAACCAATGTGAGGGCGGGCAACCATGCCTGGATCGAGGAAAACCTCAGCACCTGGATGTACACCTACTATGGACACAACCGTGTCTATGTTCTCGATGCCGCCAACCATGCGATCCACGCCATGTGGGAGGGCAAGGTCGTCGCGGCATCGACCTTCGGCGAGGATGAGCCCGAACTGCGGCCGACCATCGATAAGCTGCGCCACCTATTGGCTGCGCCACCAAAGGCCGACGCTTCCGGCCAGCCGGCCAAGATGGTCGCGCAGGATCTTGTCTCGCTCCAGGGGAAGCCCGCGATCCTGAGCATCATGCCGTTGGTGCCGAGCTCGGACCGCGTCACCCAGGCGCCGGGCACGGAATATCTGCATGTCTCGGTCGAGTTCATCGACGACACCGTCATCGGCAAGATCGCGGCAAAATACCTGCTCGGGGGTGCGCGGCTTGTGCCGCTGTCGCAGCCGGTTGGCGGGGCGGCCGTGCCGCTCGTCGATTCCCGTGGCGTCATCCTCGGCTATATCGGCTGGGACCAGGAGCGGCCGGGCCTCACCCTGATGCGCAAGATGGCGCCTGCCTTGGCGCTTGCGCTTCTGGTGGGGGGCGGCGTCCTGGTGTTCCTGTTGCGCAGGTTGCGTCGGGCCTCGGCCGCGCTGCAGACAAGCCAGGACCAGGCGCAATATCTCGCCTTCCACGACATGCTCACCGGCCTGCCCAACCGGGCGCTGTTCGAGGATCGTTTGCGGCGCACGCTGCTGTTCACCGGCCAGGACGGAACGCGCGTGGCGCTGCTTTACCTCGATCTCGATCGCTTCAAGCACATCAACGACACGCTCGGTCATCCGGCCGGCGACGAGCTCGTGCGCGAGACGGCGGCGCGGCTCAAGCACACGATCCGCGAAGTCGATACCGTCGCGCGGCTCGGCGGCGACGAGTTCGCCATCATCCTGCTCGATATCCCGGACGCCGCAAGCGCCGAAGACATCGCCGAAAGGCTGCTGTCGAAGCTGCGTGAGCCGTTCAGGCTGATCGACGACCAGGTCTTCGTCAGCGCGAGCATCGGCATCGCGCTGTCGTCCGGATCGGACAGCGACGCCGACGACCTGCTGCGCAAGGCCGACATCGCGCTCTACGAGGCCAAGAAAAACGGCCGCGGCCGCTACGAGGTGTTCGCCGGCGACATGGACGATCTCCTGTTGCGCAAGCGCAAGGTCGAGTCGGAACTCCGCAAGGCGCTGGATGGCGAGGGCGGCATAAAGCTCGCCTATCAGCCGGTCTTCGCGGCCGACGGCCGTAGGATATTGGGTGCCGAAGCGCTGATCCGCTGGGGGCATGAAGTGCATGGCGCCTTGCCCGCGGCGCAGTTCGTCGCCATCGCCGAGGAGCGTGGCCTTATCGGCGAGCTCGGCAAATGGGCCCTCACGGAAGCCTGCCGCTTCGCCGCCGGGACCGACTTGCCCTGGATCGCGGTCAACATCTCGCCGATGCAATTGCGCGATGTCGGCTTTGCCGAACAGATCGCCACGATCCTGGAGGAAACCGGGCTCGATCCGTCCCGCCTGCAGCTTGAGACCACGGAAAGTGTCCTGCTCGAGCACGACGACACGATCGGCGCGGTGATTGCGGCGCTGCGCCGGTCGGGCGTGCGCATCGTGCTCGACGATTTCGGCACCGGCTATTCCTCGCTCAGCTATCTGCGCCGCCAGGCGATCGACAAGTTGAAGATCGACCGTTCTTTCGTGCGTCTCCTCGACGAGGATGAAGGCGCCCGCGCAATCGCCAGGACGCTGATCGAGCTGGCGCGGACGCTGAAAGTGGATGTGACGGCCGAAGGCGTCGAGACCGACGCGCAAAAAGCCCTGCTGGTCGGCATGGGCTGCCACCAGCTGCAGGGCTACCTGCTGTCGCCGCCGCTGGAGCCCGGCCAGTTGCTTGCGCTGCCGGGGGTCTCGTCAGCCGGCCACGAACGTTCCGCCGTTAGCGCCTGACACTACCATCCAGGCATGATCTGGTTTGCCTTGACCCGCTTCATCTTGGCGAAGGCGAGCGCGGCGAAGTCGAAGCTTCCCGCCTCTTCGCTCACCGGCACGGAAATGTTGTCGAGGCTCTCGGCGATGTGGCGGGCCAAGGCATCGACGATCTCCGGCTGCGAGGTCTGGCCGCGCATGATGCCGATGCGGCAGTCCGGCAACTGGCCGAAGCCGTCGGCCTCGCCGAGCACGCGCATGCCGGGTCTCAGCGCGCATTCCGGCAGCACCGAGACCGCAAGGCCGGAAAGCACGGCCGCGGTGATCACCGTGGCCGAGAAGCTGGAGAACAGCACGCGGTACTCGCGGTTCTGGCGGTCAAGGACGTCGACCGCCGCGCGCCGCCAGATGCAGTTCGGCCGGCCGAAAGCCATCGGCAGGATTTCCTGCTCGTGCGTGGCGTGGTTGGCCGAGGTCACCCACAGAAGCGGCTCGCGCCGCACCACTTCCGACTGGCCGCGCGTGTCGTTGTGGGTCACCAGCGCCAGGTCGAGATTGCCGCGCCTGATGTGCTCGACCAGCCCCGGCGTCGGTTCGCAGACGACGGTCAGCTCGACGCGCGGGTTGGAGCGCGAGAAGCGGGCCATGATCTCGGGCAGGAAGCGGTCGGCATAGTCGTCGGGCGTGCCGATGCGGATCGTGCCTTCGAGGCGCTGGTCGTCGAAGGCGGCTAAAGTCTCGCGATTGAGGTAGATAAGCCGCCGCGCGTAGGAAAGCAGCCTGTCGCCTTCCTCGGTCAGCTTGTTGGTGCGGCCGTCCTTTTCGAACAGCGGCTTGCCGATCCGTTCCTCCAGCCGCCGCATCTGCATCGACACAGCCGATTGCGTGCGGTGCACCTCCTCGGCCGCGCGGGTGAAGCTGCCGGTGTCGGCGATCGAGATGAAGGTCTGCAACTGATCGAGGTCAAGCGGCGCTTTCATCGGTCCAACCTATCATTGATGTTGATGCTACAGATTAAAAACATTCGTTGGATTAATCAATCGCGTGATGGCAAATTGCCATTGTCCACATGAAAGCATGTGCATGGAAACCGGAACGGCGCTTCTCCCAAGGCGCCGGTTGCATGGTTTCGCCCGCTCGACTCCTGAAAGGAGACTGACATGACCACGATTGAATTCGCTTCCGAGACCCCGCGCATCACCACGCGTCCGGCCGTTGCGACGCGTGTGGTCAATGCTCTCGCCAACGCTTATGTCGCCTGGAAAAATCGCCGCGCCTTCTATCGCCTGGGCGAGATGTCGGATGCCGAGCTGGCCGATATCGGCCTGACCCGCGCCGACCTTCACGTTGCCGTCGCCGTGCCGTTCGGCCGCGACCCGACGGCGAAGCTGCGCGCGATTGCCAGCGAGCGTGCCGACACGATCGAGGATCTCGCCCGTCAGGTGGCCTGAACGGCCGCGCTGCCTGGATTTACCGGTCGCGTTGAACCTTTTCACGGCTCGGCGCGACCAAGTCTCATGCAGGCTCCCACACTCCCTGCCGGTTCCCCGCCGGCCAGCCTGCACATTGCCCGGTTCCTCCTCCAGGACCGGGCATTTTTTTAGATTAGGCGAAAGCCAGTTTTCTCGACGGTCTTGGCACTGATCGGCCAAGTTCATGCGCCGCTTCTATCCAAGCCGCGATGGCGTCTTGAACATTTGCGATGGCCTCTTCGGGAGTTTCCCCATCGCTCATGCAACCGGGAAGATCCGGGACATAAGCGGAGAACCCGCCACCATCCTCAATCGAGAGTGGTGCGATGACGACAGGATATTCAAGCTTGTCCGTCATGCTTTTTTACCTCGTCGATAAATGCCACGAGGTTTCTGATATATACGGGCTTGATTGGGCGTTTGAAGGCACCGTCAAAATCTCAGCCATTGCTGAGTGGTAGATCTTGTAGTGCGATCCGCCCGATTTCGGCGGCACGCATCGAATGCCGGCCTCGTCACAGACAGCCTTAACATCTCGCATCGACCAGTCGCCGCGGGGATTGCGGCGCATTTGTTCAAGTTTCTTGCTCACGGAAGGCGCTCTGCAGGTGTTCGAGACCTACCGCCGGTCCATGTCGCGCTTGAACTGGTCGAAGATCGTCCCGACGTTCTTTTCATACTCGTCGCGCTCCTGCGCGCCGGTCTCGAACATCTTGCCGAAGATGTCGTCGAACGGGTTTCGCGGCCGGCCGCTCGGGTTGGTCTGCGACTGTTGCGGCGCGCTCTGCTGCGGCTGGCGCTGTTGCGGCTGCGGCGCCGGCTGTCCGCCGGGCAGGCCGAAACCGCCGCCGCCCTGGCGCAGCATCTCCTCGAAGATCTTGCCGAGCGGGTTGTCGCCATAAGGGCTTTGCGTCTGCTGTGGCTGCGTCTGCCGCGGTTGTTGCTGCGCGCCGCCGCCGAACATGTCCTGCAACACCTTGCCGAGTGGATTTTCGCCGTAAGGATTGGGTGCCTGCTGGGGCTGGCTTTGCGGCTGCGCCGCTCCGCCGCCGAACATGTCCTGCAGCACTTTGCCGAGCGGATTTTCGCCATAGGGATTGGGCGCCGATTGCGGCGCGGGCCGTGTTTGCGGCGCGGGCGCGAGGCCGCCCT
>JAFKFE010001306.1:0-496 GCA_017308345.1 Alphaproteobacteria bacterium
GATCCAGCAGAGTTTTGCGAAAAACATCGTCACCGGCTTCGGCCGCGTCGAAGGCCGCACGGTCGGCTTCGTGGCCAACCAGCCGATGGTGCTGGCGGGCGTGCTCGATTCCGACGCCAGCCGGAAGGCCGCGCGCTTCGTGCGTTTCTGCGACTGTTTTTCCATTCCCATCGTCACCTTCGTCGACGTGCCGGGCTTCCTGCCGGGCACCGCGCAGGAATATGGCGGGCTGATCAAGCACGGCGCCAAGCTGCTCTTTGCCTATGCCGAGGCGACCGTGCCGAAGATCACCGTCATCACCCGCAAGGCCTATGGCGGCGCCTATGACGTGATGGCTTCGAAGCATCTGCGCGGCGACATGAACTATGCCTGGCCGACGGCGCAGATCGCGGTAATGGGCGCCAGGGGCGCGGTCGAGATCATCTACCGCAAGGATATTGGCGATCCGGAGAAAATTGCCGCGCATACAAAGAATTACGAGGATCGCTTCCTGTCG
>JAFKFE010001306.1:514-1194 GCA_017308345.1 Alphaproteobacteria bacterium
GCCGCCGAACGCGGTTATGTCGATGAGGTGATCATGCCGCACTCGACCCGGCGCCGTGTCGCGCGGGCGCTGCGCATGCTGCGCAACAAGGACATGCAGAACCCCTGGAAGAAGCACGACAATATCCCGTTGTGAGCAGACCTCCATCTGCCGAAAGGACCACCACCGCCAGAATGAGCGTGGAGATGAAATGCGAATAACGCTTGCGGCCCAGGGCCTTATTCCGTGCAAGGGCTATGGCGGCATCCAGCGGCAGGTCGAATGGCTGACCACGGAAATGGTCAAGATGGGGCATCAGGTGACATTGATCGCCGGTCCGGGATCGTCGCATCCGATGTGCGAGGTCCGCCACGCGGTCACCAATGACGAGTGCCGCGCCGCCGTGCCGAAGGACACCGACATCGTCCATCTCCATGCCTGGAAGGTCGAGGCTCCCTTTCCGACGCTCAATACGGAGCGCGGCCATCTGCCGGATTACCCGAGGCCTCAGCCGAACTGGAGCTTCATCAGCGCCCGCCATGCCGCCCTGCACGGCCGCAAGACCTTCGTCTACAACGGCTTTCCGGTAGATGCCTACCGGCTGGCGCCGTCGAAGAACGACCATCTGTTCTTCATGGCTGCCATCGCTCGGGCCGGAAAGGGTCTCAACCGGGCGGTGGACCTGGCGAAGAAGTATGATT
>JAFKFE010001180.1 GCA_017308345.1 Alphaproteobacteria bacterium
TGTCAGGTGGCCAGCGCCAGCGCGTCTGTATCGCCCGGGCATTGGCGGCGAATCCAAAGGTGCTGATCTGTGATGAGCCGGTCAGCTCGCTGGACGTCTCCATCCGCGCCCAGATCATGAACCTCTTCTTACAATTGCGTGACGAGATGGGAATGGCCTGTCTGCTCATTGCGCATGATCTGGCTGTGGTGCGACAGGCAGCCCAGCGTGTCTACGTCATGTATCTCGGGCGGCTGATGGAGATCGGCGAGAGCGGCGCACTCTACGACAGGCCGTCTCATCCCTATACCCAGGCGCTCCTGAGCGCGATACCGGATACCGATCCGAAGCAGGAACGGGCGCGTCAGCGCATCCTACTCAACGTCGACGTGCCAAGTCCTGTCAATCCACCAACGGGCTGCCGGTTCCGCACGCGATGTACCGCCGCGCAAGCAGTTTGTGAGACGCCCCCACCAGCAAAGGTCATGGGACCAGGTCATATCGCCGCCTGTCATTTCGCGGGCGAAGTGAACCTCGCTCCCGCCCGACACTGACGTAAGGCGCATCTCGTTGCGGTCGCGTCAGTATCCGAGACGATTGCTGTGAAAGCCATCGCCGCCGGTGAAAACTCGCTCACTTTTCGGCGCGCTTGGACCCGTTTTGGCCGATAGCCGTTCATCGTGTTGGATAAGACAAAGGCACCGCGAAAGCTATTCCTCCTACTGATCCTTAGGTTCGCCGGACCATACGGGCTGATACGAAAGATATGGGTTGGCTAGCCATCCGCTAAGCCATTGATTTTCTTGTGGAATCCTACACTCTAAACGACTAACATAATTGTTGTAATTCAATGGCTTGCGAAAGGGTTTGCCAAAGTCGATTCAAGTAGCCGGTTCGCTATTCGCCGATCGCATTTATCGTCTTGGAGATGACAGCTTTGCGCTGCAACTTGGTCGCCGAGATCGTCTTTCATAATTCCTGAAAGCGGACATGTGACAACGAGGTGGGAACTCGCATACCACGCTATTCGAGCGGCTGGGACGCGCGAAGCCGAACTCCTAAGTGGCTTTCTTCGCGAACGCCCACACCATCAGCGGGTATTCCTCGTCATTGCTGAGGTCCCGCCACAACCCGTAGGCCCGCACAGGGCCACCGATATGCGCCTTGGCGCAGGCCTTGTTGCCCCAGCCGAAGGCCTGCACGTCGTCCTCGGCGAAGCCGCCTTCGACCATCAACTGCTTCAGTCCTGCGGGCGTCCAGCGATTGTAGTCGTGCGGGCGCGCATGCACGCGAAACAGGAACGGCGTGGCCACCATCGCCCAGCCGCCGGGCTTGGTCATGGCATGGATGTTGGCGGCGGCGGCCTGCGGACGCTGGACATGCTCCAGCACTTGGTCGGCAATGACAATGGAATATTGCTCGTCGATGCGATCCCGGCAGATGTCGAAGTCCGGGAAGTCGACCGAGCGGTAGTCCGGGCAGAGCGCCCGCCAGTAGCGGTTCCAGCCCGGCGAGATTTCGATCACGTCGCGCGACTTGCGGTTGGCCGCTTCGAGGAACGTTGTGAAAGCCTCGATCTGGCGGATGCGCAGCCAGTTGCGGCTGTCATAGCGAAGCAGCCGCTTCACCGTGTGTTTGCCGCGATTTTTCAGGGCGCCGGCAAGGCTTGTCATTCTCGACCTCCTCCTGCCCGCCGCAACCTCCTTATCCCGCAAACCGTACAAAAGAATGACGGCGCAAAGGAGCCGGCGCCGCCAGCGCCGGCCTCCCACCGATCAGACTTCGATCAATAATTGCCGTTGTAGTAGCGGTCATCGCAGGGCGCGGTGTAGATGCGGCCGTAGCGGTCCTGGTAGCGGCAAAGCTGGTCGCCGCGGCGCTGCGGCGTGGTGGCCGAGCCGACGACGGCGCCGAGCAGCGCGCCACTCGCGGCACCGATCACCGTGCTCTTGGTGTTGCCGCCGATCGCCTGACCGACCAGCGCGCCGCCGGCGCCGCCGATAAGCGCGCCGGTGGTGGCCCGCTGCTGGCCCTCGGTCTGCGTCTCGCAGCCGGCGAGCGCGGCGGTCATGAGCACGGCCAGAATGGCCTTCTTGATGATCATCACTAGAACTCCTCTGAAGCCCCAGGGAAATGACAACAGGTTGAAAGCAGGGGCAATTTCGCCCAAGTGAGAGCGCATTGCGGCGGAACGGCGGCGGAACTCGCTCACGAAGTGAATCACGGTTTCCCGGCAGTTGAACGCTATGGTTGCCAAACGGAAAAAGCGGCTCTTCCGGCAGTACCATTCAGCGCGTACTCAACGGAACTATGATGGTTTTGAGCACCCGACGGTCGGCGTCTGCCATGACCTTCTCAAGGGAAGCGGGATCAGGAACAGCCTCGCCGTCGTCGATCAGACCTTCAACGTGGAAGGCCAAAGCCTGTTCGGCCAACTCGCGCGCCTCTTCGAGACTTGCGCCTGCCGTGACGACGCCTGGGAAGTCGGGAAACGATACTCCGTAGTCGCTGGTCAGCTCTTTGTGGATCAGCCCGATATATTGATGCATTCCAGTCCCCTTGCCCTAGGGCCGTCGACCGCTAATTTAACGTGCCGGCGCGACGGTGCAAGGCGATGGACAAGTTTGCAGAGGCCGGCAACCTGCCCCAAGGGCGGCGACGGGTTCGCGCTGCGCAATATCTGCGAATGTCCACCGATCAACAAATCTACTCGCTCGAGAACCAGAAGGATGCAATCCGCAGTTACGCGGACATCATGGGGTACGACATCGTTGCCACATATGAGGATCCTGGCCGAAGCGGGCTGAACATAGAGGGGCGGCCCGGCCTGCGGAAACTCCTGTTCGATGTTGAAAACGGACGCGCCGATTTTGAGACAGTCGTCGTCTACGACGTGAGCCGATGGGGCCGATTTCAAAACATCGATGAAAGCGCCTCCTACGAATACCGCTGCCAGATGGCAGGCATACGCATCGAGTTCTGCGCAGAGCAATTTGCGAACGATGGCAGTGTGGGTTCTGACGTGCTTAAGGTCATCAAACGAAGCATGGCGGCCGAGGCAAGCCGCATGCTCTCGCAGAAGGTCTTTGGTGGCCAGAGTCGGATAGTCAAGCTGGGTTTCCGGGGAGGCGGATACGCAGGATATGGCTTTCGACGCATGCTGATAGATGGAGAGGGCAAGCCCAAGGCTATCCTGAAGCCGAGGGAATGGAAGAGCCTGTCATCCGACCGGGTTATCCTCGTGCCAGGGCCGGCAGATGAAATTGCTACCGTGCGTTGGATCTTCAATCAACTCGTCAACAGGGGCAAAACCGAGTTCCAGATCGCGAAAGACCTGAACGAGCGGGGCGTTCCCGGGGAATGGGATCGCGCCTGGACAACCACTTCGGTGCGCAACCTCATTACCAACGAAAAATACATCGGCAACAATGTTTGGAATAAGACCTGCACCACGCTTCACAGCAAGCGGAAACCTAATCCGCCGAGTGCGTGGGTGCGCGCCGAGAATGTGAACGAACCGCTCGTCAGCCGCGACCTGTTCCGCCGTGCGCAAGCCATTTTGGCCGAGGCGAAAAACGGTGCTGTGCGCATCAGCAACGATCAGTTGCTGATCAACCTTTCCAAGCTCCTTGAAAAACGAGGTTGGTTATCGGGCTCAATCATCAATGCCGCGCCCGGCCGCTCGACGAAGAGCCTCTACATCCATCGCTTCGGGACCCTCCAGGCGGCCTACAAGCTGATCGGTTTTGAGGCGTCGCTGAACTACCGCTATTTCGACGAGAACTCTCGGCTTCAGCGGCGCCGGTTGGAGATAATCGGCGAACTTGTAGCTGCAATCGAAAAGGTCGGCGGCGAGGCCTGTTACGACACTGAGACCGCGCTTCTAAAGATCAACGGGGAGTTCACTGTCGCACTATGGACCGCGCGCTACCGCGCTACGAGCTACGGGTATCCTCGCTGGCAGTTCAGGAGGCGGCGCCAGGCCGTCTCCGACATCACGATATTGGTTAGGATGAAGCCCGACAATGTCACGGTTCGCGACTTCCTGATTGCGCCGACAGCCGGCTTAAGACGAGCTCCGGCCATGATGAGAGCAAACAGCGGCATGCGCTTCGATCCCTTTCTTTTCCAATCGTTGGCGCCGGTGGTGGTGATGGCAAGGCGGATGCCTATCGAGCCAGATCTAGTGGCATGACCCAAACCGCTGTCCAACGCATCCTACAGACTAGTCGCCATGCAGTTCATCTGACCAGGGGCGTGCAGGAGCCGCAGAAGCCCCTTCACCCCTATTTGCTGCGCAGGACGTACAAGCGTCATTGCGAGCGCATGCGGCGCTTCATCCGCGAGACGAACGAGACGCGTGAGCGCATTGAAGTCATGGTTGAGGCACTTCGCCAGTTGATGGCGGTCGACACGTTCAGAGCCGTGCTAAAGGCGGAAGGCTTGGCAAGTATGCCGGCAGAGCTGGCCGAAAGAATCTCGGGCGGTCGGGGGTTCAGCGTCCAGGGAAAGCCGGATCAAATCGTGATGCCAAGCGAGGAACTGGTCGCCGGGATTTGCCCTGATGCTATCGAGCTTCTGGAGGATTTCGGCGTCCACCCGAAAATCTTTGGCTTGCTGAAGAAGAGCACGCCGAGCCGACAGGTCGAAGTAGCGAGACTCATGGTCGCGCTGGACCGGGTGACGTTCATCAGCGCCAGAGTCATCGTCGCGCTTACGCCCCAGTCGCAGCTCGCGGACCCTTCAGTT
>JAFKFE010001181.1 GCA_017308345.1 Alphaproteobacteria bacterium
GTGCTGACCGAAAACGCGCAGTTCGCCATGCCCGAGGTCGGCATCGGGTTCTTCCCCGATGTCGGCGCCAGCCACCTGCTGCCGGATCTCGGCGGCTCGTTCGGCATGTATCTCGGGCTGACGGGCAACCGCATCCGCCATGGCGACGCGCTGTGGTCGGGCCTCGCCACCCACACGATCAAGGCCGAGGACCAGGCGGGCCTGCTCGACGAACTGGCGACGAGCGGCGACGCCAATGCGGAGCTGCGCGATTTCTTCGTGCCCGCCAAGCGCGAGACCGAACAGCAGGACCTGGAAGCGATCGCGCGCCATTTTTCGCAGAGCTCGCTCGCCGGCATCATCGACAGCCTCGAGCGGGCAGGGGCGGAAGATGCGTTTGCCGCCAGGACGCTGGCGACGCTGAAAACCCGCTCGCCGACCAGCCTCCACGTCGCCTGGCGCCAGATCAGCGCGGGATCGACGCTGTCGATGGACGAATGCATGAAGATGGAATTCCGCATCCTCAACCGCATGCTTGCCGGCCACGATTTCTATGAAGGCATCCGCGCCGCTATCATCGACAAGGGCTCGAAGCCTGAGTGGCGGCCGGCGGTGCTGGACGACGTCGTTGCGGCCGAGATCGACGCCTATTTCGCGTCGCTGGGCGATAAGGAACTCGTGCTGTGAGCGAGGTCACCTCCAGGCGGGTGGTGCTGCAGCCCTCGACCACCGAGGTCATCTTCGCCTGGTTCCAGCGTGTCATCGCCGGCTATTGCCTCTTGTTCGGCATCCTCTACTGGATCCGCCTGATCGGCATCTATCCGGGCGAGTTGTGGCGCTTCGACCTGATGCCGGTGCACTGGCAGGTGGCGGCGACGACGCTTGCCGTCTTCTTCCCCTTCGCCGCCGCGGGCCTTTGGATGCTGGCGTCCTGGGGGCCGGTCATCTGGTTCATCTGCGCGGCGACGGAGACGGTGATGTATGCCGGCTTCCCCAACCTCTTCGGCCACCGGCTGCTGATCATCGTCTCGCATGCCTGCGTGGCCTTGCTCTACATCGTCTTTCGCGTCACCATCTGGCTGCAGAAGCGCCAGCTCCGCCAATAGGCCGAGGGCTGGTTTTCGGGCATGATGCCGAAAAGCGTGAAGCGGTTTTCGGGTGACATCATGCTCTATGTCTTGAGGCCGGTTTCGCAGCCCGTTTTCTCCCGAAATCCATTGGCTAAATCTTTAGGTTAATTGTTCTTGCTCGGGTGACCGATCGTTAAGCGTCTTCCGAAACCTCTTACCGGTAAGCTCTTGTTAGCCCTGGCGTTTAAGTCGAATTTTATGAGTATTCGATAGTGTCGCGATCAAGGTGAAAAACAAAAAATCACCAAGGCGACAAACGAGAGGCAAAGACAATGATCAATTCGCGTCCGGCGGCGAAGACCGCAAACGTATCCGACGATCGCCGCGAGGCTATCCGCTCGCTGTACATGGAATCGCTGCAGCTGGTGGAGCGCCTGCACCGCCGTCTGCTTGACGTGATCAAGGACGAGTTCGACCGCAACGGCCGTTCCGACATCAATGCCATCCAGGCGCTGCTGCTCTTCAACATCGGCAATTCGGAGCTGACCGCCGGCGAGCTGCGCTCGCGTGGCTACTATCTCGGCTCGAACGTCTCCTACAATCTGAAGAAGCTGGTCGACCTCGGCTTCATCAACCACCAGCGCTCGCGCATCGACCGCCGTTCGGTCCGCGTCTCGCTGACGCCGAAGGGCAACGAGGTGGCCGACGTCGTGGCCGGCCTCTACGAGCGCCATGTCGGCTCGATCGAGGCGGTCGGCGGCATCAACACCGACGAGTTCAAGCAGATGAACCGCGCCCTGCAGCGCCTCGACCGCTTCTGGAACGACACGATCGCGTATCGGATGTAAATATCGGAATTAAGATACGAAGGCCGCGCCGAAGAAGCGCGGCTCAGGGGAAGAGCATGGGGCCGGTGCCGAAACGTCGGTCCTTTTCCCTTTTCGCGGTTTGTCTAAGGTAAGGCCCTATCGGCAGGGTCCCCGCCATATTGCTTTCGCTTCTCGTTGGGCGAGACTGACAACGGTAATGTATAGATGATGCTCGTGATCTATCGCGAAGTCGTCACGCCGCATGACAAAGGAACTCAAACAAAACGAGCCCAACAAGCACCACTTCCTTCCGGTTTTCTACCTGAAGGAATGGGCAGGTGCTGACGGGCGCATTGTCCAATTTAGCAGGCCTAACCCGAACGACGAGCGGGTAAAGCCCTTGCGCCGGCATCCGAGTGCGGTTGGCTACATCAACCGCCTCTATGCAGTGGAGGGGCTACCCGAGACCGTCGCAAACCTTTTCGAGACGGAGTTCACGCGACCGGTCGACACGGATGCTGCGGCCGCGATGCGGCGACTGATGACGGGTAAGTTCGATACCAACGCAACTCCCAAGGAAGGGGTTGCGTGGATAAAATTTCTGCTTTCTCTGATGATGCGTATGCCGGCCGACATCAAACGGCTCAAACACTACGTCAAATACGACTGGTTCTCGGATCTCCCGAGCTTGCAGGCAGCGTTCAAACGGTCCGGCATGGAAGGCAATCCGCAAACAACTGAGGATTACCTAAAGCTGCTCGGGCCGACATTCCACGAGAGGGCTGCCATGACGGCGCTCAGTGGCATGATGCAAGTTGAGACCGCGATCAGAGCCATAGGGCAACTACAGTGGACGGTCAGCAACTTCTATGGCGCCCGAGAATTCCTTGCCTCGGACCGGCCCCTGATTGCATCGGTCGGAATGAATGGCCCCAAGGCCCACATAATTCTGCCGATTGGGCCGCACCGGGTTTTCATAGCCACAAAGACAGAACAATTCAGGCGCCAGTTGGTTGATAAGCGGCCATGGGATTTCGTAGCGAAGGTCAACACCTATATCGTGAACAATGCCACTGACTACGTTTATGGCAGCAATGGCGCGGCTCTCAGGTTTGTCCAGAAGCACATGGGTAAGCTTCGCGAGGAGACCTTTCTAGAGAGGATCAACAAGCGCCGCATGGCTGAGATCGCCAAACCGGTGTCAGAGCGTGTTGATCTCAATCAGTAAGCCGATGCAAAAAAGCACCGCGCCCTTCCTTTCACCTCATCGCCACAACCAAATCGCGGGCCAAGGCCACGTTGCCGCCATAATCACGGTGGATGCGGATTAATGGGTGATGCTGCGGGCCTATGCCCTGCGCTCCTTGGAACCTGCGTGGCGGCAGCGCGTTTCTGGCAGCCGGTGAAGCGGGTCATGGTTGGCGAATTGTTAAGTTCGCCGCCCCTAGAGTGCGGACAAAGCTGTCCGGCAAGCGATTGAGCGAGAGCGATAAGCAAAGAATGTCTGCCATGAGAACCAGCCGCCGTTTCTTCCTTACCGGAGCCTCCGCGCTTGCCGCGGCCCTTGCCGCCGGCCATGCCAGCGCCCAGGACGTGATCGGGGACATCCTGAAATCCTCGACGCGCGGCAATTGGGACGACCAGTTCGACGCCCGCGGCAACGACACCAACAAGGTCGCCTCGACGCTGCCGATCTTCAGCCAGCAGACGGTGGCCTTCACCGAGCAGGCGGTGGCGCAGTACCAGAACATCGTCTCCCAGGGCGGCTGGGAACAGGTTCCGGCGACCAAGAAATTGCAGCTCGGCGTCGACGATCCGGACGTCGTTCCGCTGCGCAAGCGTCTGATGATCTCGGGCGACCTGCCGCAGAGCGCCGGCATCTCGACGGCCTTCGATTCCTATGTCGACGCGGCGGTGAAGCGCTTCCAGCTCCGTCACGGCCTGCCGGCCGATGGTTCCATGGGCAAATACACCTATGCGGCCATGAACGTTTCGGCGCAGGTTCGGCTCGGCCAGTTGCAGACCAACCTGCAGCGCCTGAAGGAAAAGGCCGGCACGCTCGGCGACCGCTACGTGCTGGTCGACATTCCGGGCGCCCAGGTCGAAGCGGTCGAGAACGATCGCGTCGTGCTGCGCCATACCGCGATCGTCGGCAAGATCGACCGCCAGACGCCGATCGTGAATTCGAAGATCAACGAGATCATCGTCAATCCGTACTGGAACGCGCCGGTCTCGATCGTGCGCAAGGATATCATTCCGCTGATGCGGAAGGATCCGAACTACCTCAAGGAGAGCCACATCCGGCTGTTCGCGCCGGACGGCAGCGAGGTCGATCCGATGAATGTCGACTGGTCGACCGACGATGCCGCGAAATACCGTTTCCGCCAGGATCCGGGCAGCAACAACGCCATGGCCTCGGTCAAGATCAATTTCCCGAGCCCGGACGGCGTCTACATGCACGACACCCCGCAGCAGAGCCTGTTCGGCAAGCTGATGCGCTTCGATTCCTCGGGCTGCGTGCGCGTCCAGAACGTACGCGACCTCGTCACCTGGATCCTGCGCGACACGCCCGGCTGGGACCGCCAGCATTTCGAGGCGGCGATCAAGACTGGCGAGAACACGCCGATCAACGTGGTCAACCCGGTGCCGGTGCACTTCCTCTATCTGTCGGCATGGTCGACCGCTCCGGGCGTCGTGCAGTTCCGCGACGACATCTACGGCCTCGACGGCGCCCAAGAGCTGCAGATCAGCTCCGCACAGTAAGTGTCTGCTATTAAGCGCAAAAAGGCCGCTCTTGGGGCGGCCTTTTGTTTAGGCGACGCAATGCGCGCCTAGATCACCCGCTGATTCACCAGC
>JAFKFE010001182.1 GCA_017308345.1 Alphaproteobacteria bacterium
GATAGGTGATCCCCATCTCGTCCAGCATCGGCTTGTAGGTACGGTTGATCGCCATCGAGGTGGCGTAGAGCGTGAAGCAGAGCTGATTGTCCAACGGGAGAGGCACGGCGCATTCCTTTTGCCGACTGAGCATCGGTTGCATACCACGAAAAATGATATCGCGATACATATTTTCATGGACAAGGGGTCCGCCCTCCGCTACGAATATTGATATCGCGATATTATTTATCGCGATATCAACAAAAGGAGATTGAGATGACCTCGCAGACCAAGCCAGGTTCGGGCAGCGGCACGATCACCACCCAGGACGGAACGCAGATCTTCTACAAGGATTGGGGATCCGGTCAGCCGATCGTCTTCCACCATGGCTGGCCGCTGAGCAGCGACGACTGGGACGCCCAGATGCTGTTCTTCCTGTCAAAGGGCTATCGCGTCATTGCCCACGACCGCCGCGGCCATGGCCGTTCCAGCCAGACCGACACCGGCAACGAGATGGACACCTATGCCGCCGACGTGGCGGCGCTCGCCGCGCATCTCGATCTCAAGGACGCCATCCATGTCGGCCACTCGACGGGCGGCGGCGAGGTCGCGCGCTATGTCGCGCAATATGGCGGCGAAGGCCGCGTCGCCAAGGCCGTGCTGATCGGCGCGGTGCCGCCGATCATGTTGAAGACGCCGGCCAATCCAGGCGGCCTGCCGATCGAGGTGTTCGACGGTTTCCGCACGGCATTGTCGGCCAACCGCGCCCAGTTCTTCCACGACGTGCCGGCCGGGCCGTTCTACGGCTTCAACCGCCCCGGCGCCCAGGTTTCCGAAGGCGTCATCGACAATTGGTGGCGGCAGGGCATGATGGGCGGCGCCAAGGCGCATTACGATTGCATCAAGGCCTTCTCGGAAACCGACTTCACCGAGGATCTTAAGAAGATCGACGTGCCGGTGCTGGTCATGCATGGCGACGACGACCAGATCGTGCCGATCGCGGACTCCGCGCTCATCTCGATCAAGCTGCTCAAGCAGGGCGAGCTCAAGGTCTACAAGGGCTTTCCGCATGGCATGGCGACGACCCATGCGGACGTCATCAACGCCGACCTGTTGGCGTTTTTCAAGGCCTGACACTGCTTGCCAAGTCACGGAAGCGCCCGCCGTCAGGCCGGGTGCCTCCGGGACGGCGCGAAATAGTGTCCAGTCCTCCTGCGCCAGGGCTGTTCCCTTCAAGCCAGGAGGCGCGCGAATTCAGGGCCTACCCTTGGTCGGATCTGGGCTCGCCAATCAGGGATGTCGCCCAGGGATATGCCGTCCGTGGCCCTGGTCTTTCGTGCAAGCCAGGTGACATCGACGATTGCGGTGCCGATCGCGAGCAACCGGTTCGTCAGCATCTGCTCGTTGAGGATCGCTCTTGCCTTGCTCTCGAAAAAAGGCAGCGTCTCGTCCGTGAGATCGAACCGGGAATGCCATCCAGGCCCTTGCCCGGTTCCGGCCCCCGTGAGCCAGCCAACCAAAAACTGTCTATAGGAGCGCGAGATTGGTGCGTCTTCCCGAAACGGCGCAAGCGGATCTCCGCTGAAAATCGGCGCGCCGCCGCTCACCCCGACCATCGATCCAAGGGCCTGCAAATGCCTTGGCCGCATGAAGAGGAAAGAGCTGCGGAGCCACGCCTGCGAGGGAATTCCAAACACCGACATGGGTTCATTGTGGAAATCGATATGGCCGAGCGCCGCATTCAAGCCTGGCAGGTGCCGAACGACGTTCTGGTCGATCAGCTTGAGATGGCCCGGCGTGTATTCGGCAAATGCGGACGTGGCGAGGTGGACCAGGTCATAGTCGTTCACCCGCTTGCCGATGTGGGCAATGCCGCTGTCCCAGGCGGAAAATTCCCAACTGGAGTTCGAGCCTCCAATCAGTTCGACGCCGCGATCAAAGCCGGCGTGGTGGCCTTCGGGCAGGGAATTGTCGATCACGAGCATATGGTGCGCCACGTCGGGCATTTGCGCGGCGAACATCGCCTTCAAACCCTGGAGCGCGGCCGGGTATCTGGCTGTCCCGTGGCGCGCCAGGAGGCTCAGGATTCGCAATGGAGACATGTCTCGACCGTTGTCGGGCGTCAACGCTTCCTACCCCTCAGCCGCGAGCCGATCTTCTTCATGGCAGCTTTAAGCGAAGATTGTCCGTGCGATGGAATTCCCGTATTTGCCCTACGGCGGCCGGGCCTGAATGCGTCGTACCGGGCTTCCAGTTCCGCGCGGACCGCGGCGAACACCGCTTTCCCGTCAGGGCCGTCCTGAGCCTCCCAGAGCTTTGCCCGATCCGCGATATCGTATGTCGCTTCCAATTCAGCACAGACGGCGGCAAAGGCTCGATCTCCATCAATACCATCCTGCGCTTCCCAGAGCTTCACCCTATCCACAATGTCATAGACTGCCCGCAGAAGCGCGGCTGAGACAACGTAGTCGGTCCGGGATCTCGACTGGGCCAGCCAGAAGGCTATTCGCTCCTGGGCAAAAGCCTCCAGCGGCATCTTTGTGTCGAAGAAGGAGACCCTATCCTGCACGTCGGTGTAGCGATTGGTCTTTTCGATCCATTGAGAAGTGTCCCGGTGGGATAGATTGTGAATGCACACGCCTCAGTCATACGGGACATCGTGGACGTCTCCGTTTATGAGGCCGACCTCTTCATGAAGCGTTGAAACGAATTCAGCTGAGCCTCGGCGAAAAGCGCGTATATTGTAGGAGGGCCAGTAATAAGCGTCTTCGTCGTGACGTCCCAAGATATATTCGCGCTTTGGGAACCGAAATACGCCAGCGGGATGCGATCCGGCATTTTCCCTCACCCAATGGATACCTTCGACACTGAGACATTCGTCATGGTCCAGATAGAGGATGAAATCATGGGAGCATGCCTCATAGGCGGTGAATCTAGTCTCGGTGGGCAGTCGACGACAATAAGTTCATCGACAAATCGGAGAGAGCGGAGGCATGTCTTGAGAATCTCCCCGCTGTTGTAGGTGATGACGAAGCCGCTTATCCGAGGTGTGTTGGCGCCCATGTTCTCACCTTTGCATTCGCCGAGGTCCATCTTGGGCGCACCCGGCATCTATCCGCAGACATCATGTCCAGACTCGGCGTTGAATGGTAGCGTCCCATTTGAGTGGGGGAGCGAGAAAATGATTGCGGCGTCGACACTTCATGCAAGCGGTCGCGGCATCGCGCCGATCCGATGAGGTATGTTTCGCTTGGAACGTTTCCGATCTGGCAGCCGGTCCATGGCGGTCAGTTGAGAGCGAATGCCGTTCACCGGGTCTTGCGGGATTGCGGATGGGAAACACGGCATATCGTCGTCACGCCCAATGGCGGCGCCAAGCGGGAAATGGAGCCCGGCGATCTCTTCATCGAGATGCCGCGCCGGTTTCGCAAGAGGATGGCCAGACGCGGATGGCGTTCCGATGTCGCTACCGCTGAATTCATCACGGCCAGCAGGTCGCATCGCCGCGAAATCGCGAGATTTCTCGACGGCTTCAGGCCGGATGTCATCGCCCTGGAGCAATGCTGGCTTTGGCCGGCTGTGCGCGAGTACATGGAAACATGCGCGCCGGAGGCACGGTTTTCAATCGTGTATTGTTCGCAGAATGTTGAACAGGAATTGCTGGCCCGAGCCAAGATGCCGGGCTCGGAGGTGGACCACTGGAGTGTCCAGCGCGCGGCGGATATCGAGTCCGATCTTGCGACGAAGGCGGGTCTGGTGGTCGCCGTCAGCGAGCAGGATGCCGCCTATTTTCGCAAGCTCAATCCAAACGTGGTGGTCGCGGCCAACGGGATATGGCCGCGCGCGATACCCGTCGGCCTCGAGCATTGGGCGTCGCGGTTCGGCGGCCTGCGCACCGCGCTGTTCGTGGCGTCGGGCCATCCTCCCAACGCCAACGGATTTCTCGAGCTGACGGCGCCGGATCTCGGCTTCCTGTCACCTGCCGAGCGCATCGTGGTGGTCGGCGGCGTTGCCGGTCAGATCGAGCACGACCAGAGATTTCTGCGCGGTGGAGACGTCAACAATGCCCGGATCGAATTGCTTGGCGTGCGGGACGCCGGGACGCTCAGCGCGCTGATCGAGCTCGCCGACGTCGTGATCCTCCCGATCCTCGAAGGCGGCGGCACCAACATCAAGACCGCCGAAGCGCTCTACAACCGCAAGTCGATCGTGGCGACGCCTTTTGCGTTTCGCGGCTTTGAGCAGTTCAAGCACTCGCGGAATGTCCGGTTGGCGGACAACCCGATGGATTTCCAGGATTTGCTTGTGCAGGCGCTGCGGAGCGAACGTTACGATCCGGGACCGACGGATGTTGCGCAACTGGATCGGCTGCTTTGGACGGCGACGCTGCAAGACCTTCCGGATCAGTTGGCAGCCTTGCCGAGGCGGGAGCGCGGTGGGGCAGCGAACTTGCCCGCGTCGCGATGGGGCAACGGCCCCAAACGCTTTCTTCGCGCGCTTTCACAGCGCCTGGGCTCGTGGACAAGGAACTGATCCAGCCTGGACGAATGGCAATACGCCCGCCGGGCAGGCGGGTGTATTGCCTCGGGTTGTCCGATGCCCGCGGGCAATCAGGCCTTCCTTGCTTCCTTCATGTTGGGCAGGAAGACAGTCAACAGGCCGAGGAAGGGCAGGTACGAGCAGATCTGATAGACGAAGTCGATGCCCTTCATGTCGGCGACGACGCCGAGCACCGCGGCCGCGATGCCGCCCATGCCGAAGGCGAAGCCGAAGAAGATGCCGGCGATCATGCCGACGCGGCCCGGTACCAGCTCCTGCGCGAAAACGACGATGTTGGAGAAGGCCGACGACAGGATCAGGCCGATCAGCACGGTGAGCACCATCGTCCATTCCAGATTGGCGTAGGGCAGGGCCAGCGTGAAGGGCAGCACGCCGACGATCGAGAACCAGATCATCGCCTTCTGTCCATAGCGGTCGCCGAACGGGCCGCCGAGCAGGATGCCCAGCGCCGAGGCGCCGAGGAACAGGAAGAGCATCACCTGGCTCATCTGCACCGAAACGCCGAATTTATGGATGGCGTAGAAGGTGTAGTAGCTGGACAGCGATGCGATATAGGCGTTCTTGGTCAGCACCAGCAGCGTCAGCACGGCCAACGCCCACATCACCTTCTTGCGCGGGAAGGGCGAGACATGGGCGGCCTGCTTGCGGGTGGCCATCGAGGCGCGCAGCCGGCTGTACCAGCCACCGACCTGCCACAGCACGACGATGCCGATCAGCGAGCCGACGGCGAACCAGGAAATGCTGGTCTGGCCGAACGGCACGACGATAAAGGCCGCGAGCAGCGGACCCATGGCCTGGCCGAAATTTCCGCCGACCTGGAACAGCGATTGCGCAAGGCCGAAGCGGCCGCCCGAGGCAAAGCGGGCGATGCGCGAAGATTCCGGATGGAAGATCGCCGAACCGATGCCGATCAGCGAGGCGCCGATCAGGAGCAGCCAGTAATGGCCGGCATGGGCGAGCACCACCAGGCCGACCAGTGACGAGGCCATGCCCCAGGGCAAGGAATAAGGCATCGGCTTCTTGTCGGTGATCATGCCGATCACCGGCTGCAGCAGCGAGGCCGTCACCTGAAAGGGGAAGGTCAGAAGGCCGATCTGCCAGAAATCGAGACCGTAATTGTCCTTGAGCAGCGGGTAGATCGCCGAAAGCAGCGACTGCATGATGTCGTTGACGCAGTGGCAGAAGCTCACCGCAAGAATGACGGTGAAGGCCGTCGCTTGCGCCGAGGTGTGGCTTGCCGGCGCCGGCGCGGCGACGGAGGTGGCGGTCGTATCGGTCAAGGCAATGCTCCGTGGTCTTGTCGGAGCATGATCTTTTCCGAAAACCGGTTCCCACTTTTCGGGATCATGCTCTTGTGGCGGCGAACCGCAGGCTGCCTTATAGGATGCTTGCCAGGCGACTTCTTTCGTGGTTTGGTCCAATAGTTTCGCGAGTGGGCCACATCCGATGCCGCATGGCCGGGAAATCTTCAGGGGCGACGCCGCCGAGCTAGGCCGGCTGCACGAGAGCCGCTGGCAGTGGCTGGAGCAGGCGGTTGGGCCCGCGGTCGCCTTGCCGACCGAATATCCCGACGGCTATCACGTGCCCAGGCACCGCCACAGCCGCAGCCAGCTGCTGCACGCGCTTGTCGGCGTCGTGCTGGTGACGACGCAACACGGCCGCTGGATGGTGCCGCCCGACCATGCGATGTGGATACCGGCCGGCATCGAGCATTCCGTCGAGATGCTGGGCGACGTCTCGATGCGCTCGGTCTATGTGATGCCCAACGCCATTCCGGGCCTGCCGGAGGGATTGCGGGTCGTAGGCATCACCGAGCTGATGCACAGCCTGATCGTCGAATCGGAGAAGCTGCCGCAGGGGGGCGAACTCGAAGGGCGCGCGGCGCTCGTCATGGGCCTTCTGCTACACGAGATTCCGAATCTGCCGGAACGGCCGCTCGGCTTACCTTTCCCATCCGATCCGAAGCTCGCGGCGCTCTGCCGGCGCTTCGTGGCAGCTCCTTCGCCGCATGCCACGATCGACGAATGGGCGCATGCCGCGGGCATGAGCCGCCGGTCGTTCACCCGTGCCTTCCATCGCCAGACCGGGCTGCCGCTCTCGACCTGGCGCCAGCAGGCCTGCCTGTTCGCGGCGCTGCCGAGGCTGGCCGACGGCGAGCCGATCACCAGGGTGGCGCTCGATCTCGGCTATGATAGCGTGCCGGCCTTCACCACCATGTTCAAGCGCATGCTCGGCACCTCGCCGCGCGGCTATATGCGTGGCGCGCGAGAGGTGGGGGAGGGGGTAAGGCGGCTGAGCAGTCCGGCCCGGATAGAGGCTCCGGTGGCTTAGCAATTCCAAGAAAAATGTGAGCGGTTTTCCGTCCGGAATTGCTTAAAAAACAAAAAAATAGAACGTCTGACCGGTTCCGTGAAACGGTGAGACGTTCTAGTCGAAGAGGCTCGACACCGATTCCTCGGTTGCCGTGCGCGAGATCGCTTCGCCCATCAGATCGGCGATCGAAATGACGCGGATGTTCGGCGCGTCGAGCACGCCCTGCGTCGGCTGGATGGAATCGGTGATCACCAGTTCCTGCAGCTTCGAACCGGCGATACGGGCGACCGCGCCGCCGGAGAGCACGCCATGGGTGATGTAGGCGGTGACGCTGGTCGCGCCGTTGGCCAGCAGCGCGTCGGCCGCGTTGCAGAGCGTGCCGCCGGAATCGACGATGTCGTCGATCAGCAGGCAGTCCTTGCCGGCGACCGCGCCGATGATATTCATCACCTCGGATTCGCCGGGGCGCTCGCGGCGCTTGTCGACGATGGCGAGCTGCGCGTCGAAACGCTTGGCCAGCGCGCGCGCCCGCACCACGCCGCCGATATCGGGCGACACGACGACGACATTGCCGAGCTGCTTGTACTTGGCCTTCACGTCGCGGGCCATCACCGGCACCGAGAACAGATTGTCGGTGGGAATGTCGAAGAAGCCCTGGATCTGGCCGGCATGGAGATCGAGCGTCAACACGCGGTCGGCGCCGGCGCGGGTGATCATGTTGGCGACCAGCTTGGCCGAGATCGGCGTGCGCCCCGATGCGCGGCGG
>JAFKFE010001183.1 GCA_017308345.1 Alphaproteobacteria bacterium
ATCCGCCCGTCGGGCAGCGACCATGGCGACCAGAAACGCGTGGTGACGCCGGCGCAGGCGATCCGCAACGGCTCCAGCCATCTCGTGGTCGGCCGGCCGATCGTCAAGGCGCCGGACCGCCGCGCCGCGGCCGTGGCGATCCTCGCCGAGATGCAGTCGGCGTAAACAATCCCGAGACGCCGGCGGAGATCGCGCCGCAGGGCAACCGCGACGGTCATGCCGGCCGTGCGTTTTGCGCTGCAAGTTCGAAGAGTTGCTGTTAGCTTTGTTCCCTGGGGCATGTCAGCGATTTGATAGAATCGGCGACCTGCTCTAACTCTTTGCTTTCATGCAATCCCGGACGGAAAACCGCTACGCACTTTTCCCGGAATTGCTCCAACAGTCAGCCGAGGGGTTCGAATTGGGTCAGCCGAAACGACCTTCGCCAGCCATGATCCGGGCACAGCTCGCGCGACTTCGGCGCAGCCGCACCTTCACCGGTTCGGAGCGCCTGCTCGAATTCCTCGGTTTTATCGTGACCGAGACCCTCAAGGGCGGCGGCGGCGCGCTCAGGGAAGTCGTGATCGGCAACAATGTCTATGGTCGCGAGCCGCCCTACGACCCGCGCATCGACTCCACGGTGCGGGTGGAGGCCCGGCGCCTGCGCGGCAAGCTCAAGGAATATTACGCCGGCGAAGGGCACATGGATCCGGTCAGGATCAGCCTTCCGACCGGCGGCTATGTGCCGGAGTTCGCCTTGCAGCCGGATCCCGCGGAGGCCCGGGAGCCGCGTTCTTCCGGCGACGAAGGCATTTTCCGCGAAGGCATGGGCGCCGCCATCGCCATCATGCCTTTCCGCTCACTCTCGGCGGAGGCGGAGGATGAAAGCTTTGCCGACGGGCTGACCGACGAGTTGATCTTCAGGCTGCAGCTGGCGCAGGGGCTGCGGGTGGTTTCGCGCAGCATCACGTTTCAGTTCAAGGGCCAGGTCTATTCGCTTGCCGGGGCCGCGCGCGAGCTCGGCGTCGACGCCATCGTCCAGGGCACGGTGCGCCGGGAGGACGACATGCTGCGCGTCACCATCGAGGTGGCCGATCCGCAAGGCTTCGTCGTATGGACGGATCGTTTCGACGCGCCTGCGCGCCAACGGCTGCGGCTGCAGGAACGCATCGCCATCACGGCGCTCAGCCGCGTTCGCTTCGACAGTTCGGCGATGCGCTCCTCGAAGATCGGACCCCGCCCATCCGCCCTGAAGGCGCTTGGCGCGGTCTATCGCGGCCGGCAACTGCTCGATGAGCAGACCCCCGGTTCCATCCGCGCCGCGCTGCAGGTTTTCGAGTTCGTCGCCGCCAACGCTCCCGACTATGCGCGCGGTTATTCCGGCATCGCCGATTGCCATTGCGATCTCTATCGCCTAGGGCTTGTCGATCGCGATACGGCCTTGCGGGACGCCAGCGCCGCCGTGCGGGCCGCCCTGGCCATCGACCCCGGATCGGTCGAGGCGCACACCGCGCGGGCCACCATCGCGGCCTGGCTGGAGTGGAACCGCGTGGCTGCGGACGAAGGCTTCCGCAAGGCGGTCCAGCTTGGCGAGAACGCGCGCGCGTTGCGGCTCCATGGCGTCCTTTTGACCATCATGGCGCGTCACGAGGAGGCGGAGCGGCTGTTCCGCGAGGCCCGCACGATCGAGCCTTTTTCCATCCAGCAGGACATCGCCGAAACCATCAGCCGTTATCAGGCGCGCGACTTCGGTTCGCTGCGCGCGGCCTCGCCGGGCCGGAGCGCTCCCGCCGAAGTCCTGGTCTATCGCGCGCTGGCGCATGTTTTCGGCGGCGATGCCGAATTCGTTCGCTCGCAGCTGGCCGAGATCGAGCATGTCAGCGACAAATTCCCGGACCTGATGCTGGCGGCGGCGGAACTGCAGGCTTTGCTGGGCGCTCCGGAACGAGGCATGCGTCTCATCGACGGCGAGCCTGGCGCCTCGACGCATTTCGCGCGCGCCATGCTCGCCGCGGCGGTCGGGCGCGATCAGCTCTGCCTCGACACGCTGGAGAAGGCGATGGACCGGCGCGAACTCTCGACGCTCTGGATACGAACCGACGCGCGGCTCGACCGGCTTCGCCACATGCCGCGTTTCTCGGCCTTGATGGAGCGGCTCGACGCCTTCGCGCCCACCGGCGCGCCCGGCCTCGCGGACCCGCCGGAGACCATCCGGTCCTAGAACGTTTCACCGTTTCACGGAACCGGTGAAACGTTCTATCCCTTTGTTTCTTAAGCAATTCCTGACGGAAAACCGCTCACACTTTTCCTGGAATTGCTCCAGGCCTTGACCTTCAGCTAACAGTTAGCCCGCCCGCGCTAACTTCACGGGCCAGGGCGCAGCCCCATAGGCTCACCTCCATTCGTGCTGTCCGCCATCGGACTAGAAACGGGAGCAGGTGCATGCCGCAGAACAGCCAGTATCGCAAAGCCGAGGACATCGTCGCCAAGATCAAGCGCATCCTCGGCGATTTTCCGGGCTACCGCGCCCTGCATGCCGACGGCAGGCTCTACAAGGGCACCTTCCGCGCCAATGAGGCGGCGCGCCGCTACACGCGGGCCGTTCATCTGCAGGGCGCCGAAATGCCCGTCACCGTCCGTTTCTCGAAGGGCGGTGGCGACCCTTACGCTCATTTCGGCTCGACGGTCGGCATGGCCACGCGCTTCTATCTCGACGACGGACGCGTCACCAACCTGATCATGCTCAGCCAGAAGCTGTTCATCGCCAACTCGATCGATCAGTTCGTGGGGCTCCTCGATGCCGGCCTGCCGGCCGAACCCGGCGGCCCTCCCAACCTTGAGGGCCTCAAGACCTTCCTGGCGTCGAACCCCAATTCGGCGCGGGTGTTCCAGATGCGCGCCGAAAGCCCGGCTCCGGTCAGCTTCGCGCACACGGAGTTCAATTCGGTGCACTGCTTTCGCTGGATCAGCGCCGAGCATGTCGAGACGCTGGCGCGCTGCCACTGGGTGCCGGCGGCCGGCATCAAGGGCCAGCCGCCGGCCAAGCTGAAGGAGGAGAATGCCGACGTCCTCTATGCCGAGCTGGAGGAGAGGCTGGCGCGCGAGCCGGTGCGTTTCGAGCTGGCGCTGGAGCCCGCCGAGCCCGGCGATCCCGTCGACGACGCCACCGCCCTGTGGCCCGAGGGCCGCCGCCGCGTGGTCATCGGCCGCATGACGCTGACGGCGCCGGCCTCGGAAAAGGACACGGGCGATCCGGTGATGAACCACGATCCGACGGTGCTGACCGACGGCATCGAGCCGACCGACGATCCGATCCTCCAGATCAGGCGCGGCGTCTACGAGGTTTCGGCGGCGAGCCGCACGGGCGGGTGGCGCGGCGGCTGTCCGTTCGGCGGCGGGGCAACGCGATGATGGCCATGCGCGGCACGCTCGAGCGGATGCGGGCGATCGACACCGCTTGGAACGCGCGCGACTGGACGGCCTATGGCGACCTTTTGGCGGAGGGCCTGACCGCCTATGCCGGCGGCGAAGCCGAACCGCACGGCAAGCAGGCCCATATCGGGAAGGCGCGGGAATTCTGCGCGATCGTTGCCGACGCCCATGTCTGGATCGAGCCCTATGTCGATCTCTTCGCCAGCCATGACGGATCGAAAAGCTGCTCGGTCGCCCGCATCACCGGGACGGTGGATGCGGCGCCGGGGGCGCTTCCCGGCATCGCGTTGCCGCCGGGCCGGCGCGCCTTCGACGTGACCTTCGCGGTCGTCTGCCGGTGGCAGGCCGGCCGTATCGTCGAGCAGCGGCAGCTCCTGGATACGGCGCTGATGCTGCGGCAACTGCAGGCGGATCCCCGATAACCCGCACCGCCCGTCAGCCGATCCAATCGGCGGATATCCCGAGCCTTCAACACAAGGAGACGATCATGACCACCATACTGCCCCTGGAAGAGCGCCTGGCGATGGCGCAGACCATGACCGACCAACCCGACGGTCCCGGCAAGCGGATCGGCAAGCGCGGCGAACTGACGATGATCGGCAACGTGGTGCCCGGCGGCGCCGAGCTGTTCCGCAAGCGGCTGCCGCAATTCCAGGCCGAGGCCGCCTACTGGGAAGGCCGGGTGGGCACGGTGCAGAGCCTTCGCATCCTGCTGTTCGACAACGACACGCGTTTCGTGCTCTCGCTTCTCTATGACGGCGACTTCAAGCCCTATCTCGTCGACATCGCGACCCAGGCGGCTCCCTGGCTCGATGCCCTGGCGGACGGGGTGCTGGAAGGCTACCCCGGCATAACCAGCCCCAAGGCCGGCGAATGGGTCATCAGCCTGCTCTACCCGACCGAGTTCTTCTATGCGGCGCATCCAGACGTCTCGGTCCGCGACCTGACCAGGATGAAGAAGCTCTCCGCCGCGGTCGGCGACCTGCTCGACGCCGCCGGCTGATCGCCCCATGCCCGTCCAGCTCGAACTCGACGACATACAGGGCACGGTGCTGCGCAACCGCCCCATGCCCTATTTCGGCGCCTATCTCCTGTTCCGCATCGACGACGCGGAACAGGCGCGGATCCTGCTGCGCAGGCTGTTGCCCTATGTGACATCGGCGGCGGACTGGGACCGGCCGGTCGAGGATGCCTGGATCAACGTGGTCTTCACCTTCGAAGGGCTGCGGCGTCTGGGACTGGACGGGGCAATCCTGGTGGAATTCCCGGTGGAATTCCGCCAGGGGATGGCGGCGCGCAAGG
>JAFKFE010001184.1 GCA_017308345.1 Alphaproteobacteria bacterium
CGCCGGATCGTCGCCTCGGAGGAATCCGTCAGCTCGACCATCTCCTGCACCGTCACCACAGGCTTTTCCTGGACGGCGGACAGAATGATCCTGTGGCGCTCTTTCTCGTGCATGGTTCCTCCCTACCCAAGCATCAGGCCTTAGAAAACGCGCAGTGTCAATCATTTCCGATCAAATATTTTCATTGTGCAGTGCAATATGATCGATATTGATCGTTTGTGATTGACAAGCGCGGCGCTTGCGTAGACATTCCCGGGCGAGAAATGAGGGGCGCGGCGTTCGCGTCCCAAGGGAGGATATCCATGCTAGACAAGCGCTCCGGCTCGCGCCTCGCCAATCTGTGGGACGATGCAAAGGCCGAAGGGATGAGCGGTCCCGAGCTCCTGGTCTATCGCTCGAACACGCTCGGCTCCGACAAGCGCGTCACCAATTACGGCGGCGGCAACACCTCGTCGAAGGTCCGGCAGAAGGACCCGCTGACCGGTGAGGATGTCGAGGTGTTGTGGGTCAAGGGGTCGGGCGGCGACAGCGCCTCGATCAAGCTTGACGGTTTCGCTACCCTTTACATGGACAAGCTGCGCGCGCTCAAAGGGCTTTATCGCGGCGTCGAGCATGAGGATGAGATGGTGGGCTATCTGCCCCACTGCACCTTCAACCTCAATCCGCGCGCGGCCTCGATCGACACGCCGCTGCACGCCTATGTGCCGAAGGCCTGCGTCGATCACATGCATCCCGACGCCATCATCGCGATCGCCGCAGCCAGGGATTCCAAGGAGATCACCAGGGAGGTCTTCGGCGACGCGATCGGCTGGCTGCCGTGGAAGCGGCCGGGATTCGAGCTCGGCCTCTGGCTGGAGAAATTCTGCCTGGAGAACCCTGAGGCAAGGGGCGTCGTGCTCGAAAGCCACGGTCTGTTCACCTGGGGCGACACGCCGAAGGAATGCTACGAGACGACGATCTCGGTGATCAACCAGGCGATGGAGTGGTTCGAACGCCGCTCGGAAGGCGTGGCCATCTTCGGTGGCGAGGCGGTGAAGGCGCTCGACGCCCCGGCGCGCCGCGCCATCGCGGCCAAGCTGATGCCGAGGATCCGCGGCCTGATTTCCGAAAAGAGCCACAAGCTCGGCCATTTCGACGATCAGCCGGCGGTGCTCGAATTCGTCAACTCGAAGGACCTGCGGCCGCTGGCGGCGCTCGGCACCTCCTGCCCGGATCATTTCCTTCGCACCAAGATCCGCCCGCTGGTCATCGAATTCGACCCGGCGAAGCCAGATGTCGAAGCGGTGATTGCCCGGCTCGCGGACGACCTCGCCGGATATCGCGCCGGCTACCAGGCCTATTACGATAGTTGCAAGCATGCGGACTCGCCCGCCATTCGCGATCCGAACGCCGTTGTCTACCTGATGCCCGGCGTCGGCATGTTCACCTTCGCCGGCGACAAGGCGACGGCCCGCATCTCGGGCGAATTCTACGTCAACGCCATCAACGTCATGCGTGGCGCCTCGACCGTGTCGTCCTATGTCGGCCTGCCTGCGCAGGAAGCCTTCGACATCGAATACTGGCAGCTGGAGGAAGCCAAGCTCCAGCGGCTGCCGAAGCCCAAGGCGCTGGCCGGGCAGATCGCCTTGGTCACCGGCGGCGCCGGCGGCATCGGCCGCGCCACCGCCAACCGGCTGCTGCGCGAAGGCGCCTGCGTGGTGCTGGCCGACATCGACGAAGCGGCTTTGGCCAGTGCCAATGAAGAGCTGTCGAAGGCCTACGGCAAGGACTTCGTCCGCCCGGTGCGGATCGACGTGACGTCGGAAGATCAGGTTCTCGCCGGCTTCGCCGAAACCTCGGTCGAGTTCGGCGGCGTCGATATACTGGTCTCCAACGCCGGTCTTGCGTCCTCGGCGCCGATCGAGGAGACGACACTAGCGCTCTGGAACAAGAACATGGACATCCTGTCCACCGGCTATTTCCTTGTCTCGCGCGAGGCCTTCCGGCTGTTCCGCGCCCAGAAGATCGGCGGCAACGTCGTCTTCGTCGCCTCCAAGAACGGGCTCGCCGCTTCGCCGAACGCGTCCGCCTACTGCACGGCCAAGGCGGCCGAGATCCATCTCGCCCGCTGCCTCGCCTTGGAAGGCGCGGAAGCGCAAATCAGGGTCAACGTCGTCAATCCGGACGCCGTGCTGCGCGGGTCCAAGATCTGGACCGGCGAGTGGAAGGAGCAGCGCGCGGCCGCCTACAAGATGTCGACCGACGATCTCGAGGAGCACTACCGCTCGCGCTCGATGCTCAAGCGCTCTGTCTTTCCGGAAGACATCGCCGAAGCGATCTATTTTTTCGCTTCCGACATGTCGGCCAAGTCGACCGGCAACATCGTCAATGTCGATGCCGGCAACGCGCAAAGCTTTACGCGCTAAGCTCCCTTCTCCCGCCACCAAGCGGGGAGAAGGAGCCGGCGGGCGGAAGAGGGGCAGCGCCGGCCAAACGCATCTTGGGAGGAATAGCTTTTGTCCGAGACCATCATTTCCGCCGATCTCGTCGCCAGCCATAACGCCGCGCGCAAAGCAGACCTCGAGCGCGACTACGCCTCGCTCGGCGAACGCCTCGACCGCCGCGGCATCGCCATCGACGCGATCCGTGACAAGGTGGAGAAATTCGCTGTGGCGATTCCGTCCTGGGGCGTCGGCACCGGCGGTACGCGCTTTGCCCGGTTCCCCGGCGCGGGCGAGCCACGCGACATCTTCGACAAGATCGAGGATTGCGCGGTCATCAGCCAGCTGACGCAGGCGACGCCGACCGTCTCGCTGCACATCCCGTGGGACAAGGCCGATCCGAACCGGCTGAAACAGGCCGCATCCCGCTTCGGCCTCGGCTTCGATGCCATGAACTCCAACACCTTTTCCGACGCCAGGGATCAGAAGCTCTCCTACAAATTCGGCTCGCTCTCGCATGCCGATGCAGGCACGCGCCGGCAGGCGGTCGAGCACAATCTCGAATGCATCGAGATCGGCAGGACGCTTGGCTCCAAGGCGCTGACGGTATGGATCGGCGATGGCTCGAACTTTCCCGGCCAGGTCAATTTCGCGAAAGCCTTCGAACGCTATCTCGACGCCATGCGCGAAATCTATGCCGGCCTGCCGGACGATTGGCGGTTGTTCACCGAGCACAAGATGTATGAACCGGCCTTCTATTCGACGGTCGTGCAGGACTGGGGCACCAACTACATCATCGCCAGGGAGCTCGGCGACAAGGCGTTCTGCCTGGTCGACCTCGGCCATCACGCGCCCAACGTCAACATCGAGATGATCGTGTCGCGGCTGATCCAGTTCGGCAAGCTGGGCGGCTTCCACTTCAACGATTCCAAATATGGCGATGATGACCTCGACGCCGGCTCGATCGATCCCTACCGGCTGTTCCTCGTCTTCAACGAACTGGTCGACGCCGAGCTCTCCGGCGCCGGGGACTTCCATCCCGCGCACATGCTCGACCAAAGCCACAACGTCACCGATCCGATCGAAAGCCTGATGCTGTCGGCGATCGAGGTGCAGCGCGCCTATGCGCAGGCCCTGCTGGTCGACCGCAAGGCGCTCGAGGGTTTCCAGGACGCCAACGACGCGCTGATGGCGACGCAGGCGCTTAAAAGCGCCTACCGCACCGATGTCGAGCCGATCCTGGCCATGGCGCGGCTGAGCACCGGCGGCGCCATCGATCCGGTCGCCGCCTATCGCGATGCCGGCTACCGGGCAAAGGTCGCGGCGGAGCGCCCGGCCGTCGCCGGCGGCGGCGGCGGGATCGTCTGACAGGCAGATATCCGATTTGATCTGGTCCAGCGCCGATGGCGGTGGACAGGTCGTGCGGCAGGGGCTTTCCTAGGCGTGCCCAACGCCGGGAGCACCGCCATGCCCTTGACCCGCCGGACGCTGATCGGCGTCGCCCTTTCGCTTGCAATTGCCCTCACCCCGTCGACCATCGCCCTCGCTGCGTCGCCCGCTCCCGCCAAGGGCGAGCACGGCATGGTGGTCACGGAGCAGCATCTGGCGACCGAAGTCGGTGTCGACGTGCTGAAGAAAGGCGGCAACGCGGTCGACGCCGCCGTCGCGGCCGGTTATGCGCTGGCTGTCGTCTATCCCGAAGCCGGCAATATCGGTGGCGGCGGGTTCATGACCATCCGGCTGAAGGACGGCCGCACGACCTTCATCGATTTCCGCGAGCGCGCGCCGCTCGCCGCCACCAGGACCATGTATCTCGACAAGGACGGCAATCCGGTGAAGGGCGCCAGCCTCGATGGCTATCTGGCCGTCGGCGTGCCGGGCTCGGTCGCCGGCTTCGAGATGGCTCGCGAGAAGTATGGGACGCTTTCGAGACAGGATCTGATCGCGCCGGCGATCGCCCTGGCCAAAGACGGCTTCGTGCTCAACCAGGGCGACGCCGCCACTTTCGCAGGCAGCGCCGACCGGTTGGCGAAAGATCCGACAGCCGCCGCCATCTTCTTGAAACCGGACAGCAAGCCCTACGGTGCGGGTGAGAAGCTCGTTCAGCCGGACCTCGCCGCCACGCTGTCGGCTATCTCCGACAAGGGGCCGGACGCCTTCTACAAGGGCGCCATCGCGGACGCCATCGTCAAGGCGAGCGGCGCCAAGGGCGGCATCCTCGCCAAGGGAGATTTCGAGCAATACGCCGTGCGTGAGCTGAAGCCGGTAACCTGTTCCTATCGCGGCTACGA
>JAFKFE010001185.1 GCA_017308345.1 Alphaproteobacteria bacterium
TCTTCGCGTCACCTGGGTGCGCGTCTTCGCGTCACCTGGGTGCGCGTCTTCGCGTCACCGTGGTTGCGCGCCCCACCCGGATCGGCAATGCTGAAACAATGAACGAAACGCTGCGGGAATTGATCGCGATCGCCGGCCGCCATGCACGCGGGCGGCGGACGAGGACGGCCATCCCGCGCGTCACGATCGGCCGCAGCGAGGTTCCGACCTCGCCGATGCCCGAACTGTGCCAGCCGACCGCGCTGTTGGTCCTGCAGGGGACCAAAACAGTGCTGATCGGCGATCGCACGCTTGCCTACAGCGACGGCAGCTATTTCGTCTACACGGTGGAGGCGCCCGCCACCAGCCAGTTGATCGAGGCAAGCAGCGCCCGCCCTTACATGGCCCTCGCCTTCGCCCTCGACATCGAGCTGATTGGGGGCCTGCTCATCGACCACAAGCCGGTGGTCGACGGCGACGACTTCGTGACCAGCACGGCCGATGATGAACTGCTCGATGCCTGGCGCCGGATGTTGCGGCTGCTCGACAGGCCGGCCGAGATTCCCGTTCTCGCTCCTCTGCTCGAACGCGAGATCGCATTCCGGCTGTTGCAGGGCCCGCAAGGCGAGAAGCTGCGCCAACTCGCACGCGCGGACGGGCGCTTGTCGCGGATCCGCCGCGCCACCGCGTGGATCCGCGCCCACTACAACGAGCCGATCGATGTGACGGAACTGGCCGCGCTGTCGCACATGAGCAATGCCGCTTTTCATCGCCACTTCAAGGCAGCGACGGCCATGAGCCCTATCCAGTATCAGAAGCAGCTCCGTCTGCTGGAGGCGCGCCATCTGCTGATCGCGCAACCAGGCAACGCCGCGCAGGTCGCCTTCAGCGTCGGCTACGAAAGCGCCTCCCAGTTCAGCCGCGAATATGCGCGCCAGTTCGGACTGCCTCCGGCGCGTGACGCCGCGCGGCTTCTGGCCAAGGGCGAAGCGGCTGCGCTGGAAGTCGACTGAATATGGAAAGCCAGCCGGCCGGCGCCGACCTGCTCGGGAAGTTTAGGCCAACTTGGTCGGTGAAATGGCGGATCACATCACCCACGGATTGGTTCCCGCTCATGGACTCGAACCACGATTCACGCCTTCAAAGGGCGCTGTCCTACCATTAGACGAAGCGGGAAGGCCGGGCGGGCAAACAGCCGGCGGCGGCTTGAAGCACAAAGCCGCGCTGGTGGGCCAGTGCGGCTTTGCGGTGGACAAGCCTACTTCGTTTGGAAGCGCGCGACCGAGAGGAATTTCACCGCGTTGCCGGTGAAGCGGCTTGCGTCGGGCACCTGACCGTCCGGCTGGAAGCCGACCGTATAGACCTCGCTGGGGGGCGTATGCACCATGTTATAGGCATAACGCGGAGCCGTCGTCGGTTCGGAAACCGAGGCAATGTTCACGCCGGCACCCAACGCCCAGCGCGCGGCTTGCGGCGGGGTGGCCACCACCATGGCCTTGGGCCCGGGCTTCAGGTCACGGGGCGAAGCCCTGCCTTCCTTGGCCGTCGTCTTCACGCCGGCGCCGATCGCTTTCGCGGGATCGCTGCCTGCCGGAAGAGCGGCGATAGCCTGGCGCGGCGAGGCCGCATCGGCCCCCGACGGATCGTTGAACGCCGAGCGCGGCTCCGGTTCCGTCAGCGACGCAAGCTGATATTCGGCGCCGGCGCCGCCGGCCTCGACGGTTGCATTGGCCTGTTCGAGAACGGCCTTGACCTCATCCTGCTTGCCGGGCTGCGGCCGCGCGGTCGGCAGCACCGAGAACGCGTCGGTCGCGCTCTTGTCCTGCGAAGCGGTTTCGGCCAGCGCCAGAAGCACGTTCTTGTCCTTCGACGCGAGTTCCGCCGGCGTAGAGCGGTCAGGACGCCAGGTCGGTAACGGGATGTTGTTGACCGCCACCCGCGCCGGATCGGCGCCCGCAGCCTCCTCGGCACTGGCGGTGCCGAACGGAACCTTGTCCGGGACGGGCGCCTGGCCTGTCGAAATCGCCTGTTCGGTCGTCGCCGAGGCATCCGCCGTGGCGAACGGCACGTTCTGCGGCGTCTGCTGGCCGACATCGACCTTCGGACGCGGCGCGAAGTCGGGCAACGGGACTTCCTTCGGCGGCAGCGCGGCGATGATCGTCTCCGGCGTGTCCTGCTGCTGCGAATCGTCGGCGCTGTCATCCGCGATCTGCGGGATGTTGGCGCGCTTGGCGTCCTTCGGCGCGACGATCGCGATGCCCGGAAGATTGCTGGTGCGTGCCGTGGCGGCGGTAGCGACCTGGACCTGCTTCGCAGCCTTCGCCTGGGGCGCGGCGCCGACATCGCCGGTATCGGCGGCGTCGTCAGCCTCGTCGGCGCCACCGCCAAACAAGGCGGCGAGCAATCCGCCCGACCGCTTGGTCGAGCCGCCGGCGCTGGCCAGTTCGATATTCGGCGTGCCGGAGCCCCTACGCGCCTGGTAGGCGGCCAGCGCCTGCTCATAGCCGGGCAGCGGGCGCCCGTCGCTCGGCACATGCAGCGTCTTGCCGTTGGGGAACAGGCTGACCAGTTCCTGACGGCTGATGCCCGGCCAATGGCGCACATTGCCGACATCCATATGGACGAAGGGCGAGCCGGAGGTCGGATAGTAGCCGACGCCGCCGCCCTGCATCTTGAGGCCGATATTGCGCAGCTTCTTGAGCGGCACGCCGGGGATGTAGAAGTCCATCGCCTTGCCGAGCATGTGCTGGCTCTTCTCGGCGACGCCGCGGCTGCGCGAGCGCAGCATCGCGTTGGTCGACGGCGAGCGATAGCCGCAGACGACCTGGATATAGTCCGTCGCGCCGCTTTCGCGGTAGGCTTCCCAGACGAGGTCGAGCAGCCGCGGGTCCATCTTGGTCGGCTCGTTGCGGCGCCAGTCGCGCAGAATGATGTTGATCTTGCGCAGGCCTTCCGGATCGTAGCGGCCGTTGCGCTTGTAGACGATCTCGGCCTTCTCGTGCGTATGGAGGTGATAGAGCTTGAGGGTGCGAACCTCGGCCCTGGCGCCCGACGACGCCGCGGACAGGAACCCGACAGCCAATATCACAAACGTCAGCCACCTGGGCCAGACGCTCATGTGAAAATGCCGCCCGTTTGTGTGTCGTTCGACTTTGTTCAAATCAAATGGCCCTGCAGGCTGCCGTTTGTCCCCGGATTTGACCAAACGGATGCGTGGTTCTCACATCCGAATATCGATCCTAATGGTTAATCATCGTTTATTGAAGCCGAAATGCGGTAACACCGTGGCGATATCCCGTCAAAAATGATGCACAGCATTTCGTGGTAAACCGCTGGTTTAGATCAAGAATCCGGCCCCGGCCAGAACACGATCTGTTACCGTTAGCGTTAATGCGTGATCCCCGGCGACACCAACCGCTGAAAACCTTGGGTTTTCACGTCAAAAGCGACAATTTGACTCGGATTTTAGACGGGCAAGCTGGTCCGGGGCTTGCCGGTCACGAGGCAAGCCGGTCGACGCGACCAGCTTCGGGATCAATGCCATATTCCTTCAACTTGCGATAGAGCGTGGAGCGGCCGATGCCCAACCTGCGGGCGACCTCGCTCATCTGGCCGTTGTAATGATCGATCGCGAGCTTGATCATCTCGAGTTCGACATCGGCCAGCGCACGTACATTGCCGCGCTCGTCGAGCGCCCGAAGCGTTCCGAAACGCGGTTGCAGCCGCGCCGGCGCCTCGGTCTCGGACGAAGCAATCCCCGTGGTGCCGGCAACAGTCTCGTCCGCTTGCCGGGATACGTCCGCGCCCTTTTCGGCGACGACGGATGCCGGTTCGCCCCCCAGGTTTACCGTTCCTTCCACCTGCGCCCGGATCTGCGGGAACTCCTCCTCGGTCAGCACGTCGCCCTCGGCAAGCACCGAGGCCCTGAACACCGCATTCTCCAACTGACGGATGTTGCCCGGCCAGTCATAGGCCTGCAGCATGGCGAGCGCCGACGCCGATATGCCGGCAAGGCGACGGCTCGGGTCGGTCGGAGCGACCTTGTCCATGAAATGCCGCACGAGATAGGGAATGTCGTCGCGGCGATCGCGCAGCGGCGGCACGAAGATCGGGTAGACGTTCAGCCGGTAGAACAGGTCCTCGCGGAACTTGCCGTCCTTGACCTGCTGCAGAAGATTGCGGTGCGTGGCCGAGATCAGCCTTATATCGACCTTGACGGTCGAGCGGCCGCCGACCGGATCGACCTCGCCTTCCTGCACGGCGCGCAGCAGCTTGACCTGGACGTCGAGCGGCAGATCGCCGATCTCGTCGAGAAACAGCGTGCCGGAATTCGCCTCGACGAATTTGCCGGTATGCTTCTCGGTGGCGCCCGTGAAGGAGCCCTTCTCGTGGCCGAACAGGATCGATTCGACGAGATTGTCCGGAATGGCGCCGCAGTTGACGGTGACGAACGGCTTCGAGCGGCGATCGCCGCTGCCCTGGATGGCGCGCGCCACCAGTTCCTTGCCGACACCGGATTCGCCCTCGATCAGGATCGGGATGTTGGAGGCCGCCGCTTTCTGTCCCAGGCGTATCACCCGGTCCATTGCCGGGCTGTGCGTGATCATGTCCTTGAAGGTGAGATGGCCGCCGCCGCGTCGCCGCGACGCGCGCTTCATCTCGTCCTCGACCGCCTCGACCTTGAGCGCGTTGGAGATCGCGGTCTGCAGCCTGTCGGGTGACGCCGGCTTG
>JAFKFE010001186.1 GCA_017308345.1 Alphaproteobacteria bacterium
CGCGGACCTCCCGATAAAGTTCCACGGTATAGATCTCCCGGCCCTCCCTGCACGCTGCAGACAGGACATAGGTGGACGACTTTTACGCCGCCCGAAGCGGGACTATCCCGCCGCTACCGTGGTAGGTTTTTGCACCGCCGCTCTCACTCGCGGATGCCCAGCGCTCAGCAGCGCGGGCAGAAATCCTGCCACGGTTCCGCCGACTTCGGGCGAGCGATGTCCGGACAAAGAACGAACTGACCGATTTCGTGATCAAGGCCGATGAGGCTGCGGAGCGGTGCCTGCAGCGCACATTTGCGCAAATGATGTCCCCAAACAGATGATCAGCCAGTATCTCGGAGCTATCTATCCGGAAGTCGCTTCAGGGCTTGTGGATGTCAATGCGCGAGCGTTGCTCATATCGGTCGTCCAGCATGCTCTGCAGGAATATGATCTCGCTGGCGACGTGCCTCAGCGTAGGCCATATTCCATCTGACAAAAAGCGGGCCACCGGAAATAGTAGCGACCAATTAGAGTTGCCGCAACCCGGTGAAGACATCACTAAATGATATCGAACCAAATTTATAAGCGATTTTCTTCATTTAGCTTTTATTGCGTACCCCGCCACGTTGACTGGCAAGCTGTCGCGGTCCAACGTTGAGGCGATCCGATCGCCCTCGCACCGTGGGCGTCGAACGTTCGGGGGCAAATGCGGGACCAGGCAGCAGCAAGCCGGAAAGAGGCACGTTCAGCCAAAGTCCACGACGTTAGCGTGGATCTGATCGCCGTGGTCGTGGCGGTCACCGATCAGGGGCCGAGCATTCTTACCGTCGGGCAAGGCAGCGCCCTACCCTCTGGCCCCTTCGAGCTTGGCCATCGGTCCCTGCAGTCCGGTCTCAGGGCATGGGTGGAAGAGCAGACCGGTCACCAGCTCGGCTATATCGAGCAGCTCTACACTTTTGCCGACAGCGACCGGATCGGCGAACAGCGTCAGCAAAGAGTGATCTCGATCAGCTACCTTGCCCTCACACGTGCCGAGCAAGCAGCCGGACCCGCCCAGCGCGCTTGGCGTCGCTGGTATGACTTTTTCCCATGGGAAGACTGTCGCGCCGGCATTCCGCCGATGATCGGAGAGATTCTGCAGCCTCGCCTACTGGCTTGGGCGGACGGCGCCAGCAATGATCAAGTGAAGCGCGAGCGCCGGCAGCGTGCAGCGGCCGGTTTCGGCTGGGACGGCCATGCGTGGAACGAAGAACTCGTCTTGCAGCGTTACGAACAGCTCTATGAGGCAGGCCTGATCGAGGAGGCGATGCGCGGGCCGCGGCCGGGCGTATCCCTGCCGATCCCTGGCATCGCGATGACAGCCGATCACCGGCGCATCCTGGCCACCGGGATCGCGCGGCTTCGCTCCAAGATCAAATACCGCCCTGTCGTGTTCGAACTGATGCCGCCGGTTTTCACCCTGCTTCAGCTGCAACGCACCGTGGAGGCGCTGTCCGGAAGGCTGCTCCACAAGCCGAACTTCCGCCGTCTCATCGAGCAGCAGGAACTGGTCGAGGAGACCGGAGAGACAACCGCCGACACGGTCGGCCGGCCGGCGAAACTTTTCCGCTTCCGCCACGCCGTCCTCGACGAGCGGGTTGTCTCAGGGATGAAATTGCCACTATCGCGCTCTTGACAGCCCTTATACTCAAAGTAAGTATATATAGATATTATACTCATTTAGAGAATAATTGGAGCGCTCATGCCAGTCCCGCTTTCAACGGTGGCGTCCCTCTACGATCGCGTGCGCCGGGTCATCCCGCCGATCGAATGGCCGGCCTTCACCGACGACATCGAAGCCATCCTTGCGCTAAAGCGAAAGCGCAATGCCGTCATCCTGGCGCACAACTACCAGACGCCGGAGATCTTCCATTGCGTGGCCGACATCGTCGGCGACAGCCTGGCGCTCGCACGCAAGGCGATGACGGTCGATGCGGATGTCATCGTGCTTGCCGGCGTGCATTTCATGGCCGAGACCGCCAAGCTACTCAATCCAGGCAAGACCGTGCTCATTCCGGATCTCGGCGCCGGCTGTTCGCTGGCCGACTCTATCACCGCGTCAGACGTGCGGCTGATGCGGCAACGCTATCCCGGCGTACCGGTCGTGACCTATGTCAACACGTCGGCCGCCGTGAAGGCGGAGTCCGACATCTGTTGCACCTCTGGCAATGCGCTGGCGGTGGTGGAGTCGCTTGGCGCGCCACGGGTGATCATGCTGCCCGACGAGTATCTGGCCCAGAATATCGCGGCGCAGACCAAGGTCGAGATCATCGCCTGGAAGGGGCACTGCGAAGTTCACGAGCGCTTCAGCCCCGCCGACATAAGTGAGTTGCGTGCCGCGCATCCCGGCGTGACCGTGCTCGCCCATCCCGAGTGCCCGCCGGAGGTTGTCGCGGCAGCGGATTTCGCCGGCTCGACCGCGGCGATGTCCGACTATGTCGGACGGCACAAACCGTCGCGCGTCGTGCTGATGACGGAATGCTCGATGAGCGACAACGTCGCCGTCGAGCATCCCGACGTCGATTTCGTGCGCCCCTGCAACCTCTGCCCGCACATGAAGCGCATCACGCTCGCCAACATCCGCGCCGCGCTCGAAGAGAACCGCCACGTCGTGACCATCGATCAGAATGTCGCCGAGCCGGCGCGCCGCGCAGTGGAGCGGATGCTCGCCATATGACCATGCACCACCTCCACGGCCGGCCGGTTGTCATCGGCGGCGGCATCGCAGGACTGATGACGGCGCTGCGTCTCGCCCCGGAGCCAGTCGTCCTCATCTCCAAGGCTCCTTTGGGCGATGAAACTTCCAGCGTGCTTGCCCAAGGCGGCCTGGCGGCAAGCCTCGGCGGCGATGACAATCCCGACCTGCATCTTGCCGACACACTCGCGGCCGGTGACGGACTTAGCGACGAAAAGGCGGCAAGGCGCGTCGTCGAAGCGGCTCCTCAGGCGATCGAATGCCTCGCGCGACTGGGCGTTGGCTTTGACCATGCTCCGCAAGGCTCGTTGCTCTTCGGGCTCGAGGCCGCGCATTCGCGCCGGCGGATCGTGCATGCCGGCGGCGACGCCACCGGCCGGGACCTGGTCCGCGCGCTCGTGTCCGCAGTGCGGCGCACACCTTCGATAGCGATCCTCGAAGGTGTCGAAGCACGGCGCCTGTTCGTCGAGGACGGCGAAATCACCGGCGTGCTCGTCGTCGGAGACGGCGACGCCGTCTCGCTTCCGACGGGCCGCGTGGTGCTCGCGACCGGCGGCATTGGCGGGTTGTTCGACCACACGACGAACCCGCTCGGTTCGTTCGGCCAGGGCCTGGCGTTGGCCGCGCGCGCCGGCGCGGAACTCGCCGATCTCGAATTCGTGCAGTTCCATCCAACCGCCCTCGACGGCGCCCGGCAGCCCATGCCATTGGTCAGCGAGGCGGTGCGTGGCGAAGGCGCGGTGCTCGTCGACGAGCACGGCCGGCGCTTCCTTGGCGATACACCGGGCGGCGAGCTCGCACCGCGCGATGTCGTGGCACGCGGCGTGTGGCGCGAGCTTCGCGCTGGGCATAGCGTCTTCCTCGATGCGCGGCAGTGTCTCGGGTCCAGATTCGCCGAACGCTTCCCGGCGATCGCATCGCTTTGCCGCGAGGCCGGCATCGATCCTGCGTCGCAGGCGATCCCCGTGCGTCCCGCCGCTCACTATCACATGGGCGGCGTGTCGGTGGATGCCGAGGGGCGCAGCTCGCTGCGCGGTCTGTGGGCCTGCGGCGAGGTCGCCCGGACCGGCCTGCACGGTGCTAACCGTCTTGCCAGCAACTCGCTCATCGAAGCCGCGGTCTGCGCCGCCTCGGTCGCCAGAAGCGTCGCAGCCGCCTCCCCGGGCATGCAGAGACGGCTGAAGCCAGCGATCGTGCCGCCACGAGCCGATGCCTCGCGCATCCGCCCGATCGTATCGCATACGCTCGGTATCGAGCGCGACGGCGAAGCGTTGCGTGATACGGCAAGAGCCCTGGCGCCGATTTCCGGCGCTGGCAGTGCCGAGTCCGACCCCGCGCTGGTCGCTCTGATGATCACGATCGCCGCCCTTCGCCGCGAGGAAAGCCGGGGCTCGCATTTCCGCAGCGATTTTCCGCAGCGCGATGCTCAGTCGAAATCGCTGCGATTGACGCTCGACGAGACGATCGCCGCGGCGGCATTCCTTTCCGACACCGCCGCGCCGCTCGGCAGGAGGGCTTGACCATGAAGCTGACGCCGCTACCGCGCGTGATGGTGGAGCCGCTCGTGCGCGCCGCCCTGCTCGAGGATCTGGGACGCGCGGGCGACATCACCACCGATGCGATCGTTCCCGCCGACGCCAGCGCGACGATGGTGCTCGCCACAAGGCAGCCGGGCGTGATCGCCGGCATCGGTATCGCCGCCCTCACCTTCGAACTGAACGATCCGAGCGTCGAAGTCGCAATCGCCCATCCGGACGGCGCCGCCGTCTCGGCCGGCGATGTGATTGCGACGCTACGCGGACCCGCCCGCGCGCTGCTCACGGCCGAGCGGACGGCGCTCAACCTGCTTTGCCATCTGAGCGGCATCTCGACACAAACCGCGGCGGTCGTCGAAGCCGTGCGGGGCCACAGGGCCAAAATCGTCTGCACGCGAAAGACGACGCCCGGTCTGCGTGCGCTGGAGAAATACGCGGTGCGCGCCGG
>JAFKFE010001040.1 GCA_017308345.1 Alphaproteobacteria bacterium
ATCCTCGGCGAAGCGCGCGAGCGCCTGATCCGTTCCGGCAAGTATCGCGGTTGTCGTACCACCGGTAAAATGCACAGCCGCGACGGACAGCGCGATGCCGAACACGACAAGGACGACCAGGACTGGCAGGCTCATGGAAAGGCGGCTCCTCCGACGGCCCGCATTTCTCTGACGCGGGTCCACGTGGACGAAATCCCTAGCACGATTGACGTTTACGTCAAAGGGGCGGCCAGCCCCGCATCGCATGACGCAGGAGCAGCCAGTGCCGGCGCAGGGTGGAGAGCGTCGCTGTCATGCCGAGTGGCGACCTGCCCGCCTTCTCCATCTTGTCGAGATAGGCACGGGTCAGCGCCAGCGGCAGGAAAGCAGGCCGTAGCGCGACGGGAAGCGTCGGCGCGCCTTTCTCGAAGGCGTTGAGATGCTCTCGCGCCAGCGCGATCATCGCCGCGACCGCGCGCTCGGCGGCAGCCCCGCCCTCGCCTTTCACGAACTCGTCCGGTGTCGTGCCGGCCGCCGCGAGTATATCGGCGGGTATAAAACACTGGCCGCGCCGACGGTGCAGCGGCAGCAGCAACAACAGGCCGGTGATGGCCTGCGCGCAGCCGGCCCTGCCCGCCAGTTCGGCAAAGCCTGGAGCCGCGGCCGGGTCGAGCACGATCGCCGCAAGCTGGATAAGCGCCGCGGCCGTTTCGCCGCAATAGCCCTCGAGGTCGGTCCGCGACGGCATCGGATCGTCATAGAGATCGAAGATGCGCGCCTCGAGCATGTTGTCGAAAGCGGATTTCGGCAGATGATAGCCGACGATCGCGGCCTTCAGCGCATCGGCGATCGGATGGCCGGTCTCTTCAGGCCCGCCAGCATTGATAACGTCGCGCCACCACTGCAGCCTGACCTCGCCCGGCAACGGCTCGTGGATGCGATCGCGCACGCCCGCGATCTCGGCGTTGAAGGCATAGAGCGCGAACAGCGCGTCGCGCCTGTCGGCCGGCCCATATAACGCCGACAGATACCGGTCATGGTCGGCGGCTCGGACCGCATCCATCACGATATCGGAACTGCCGGCCATTCAGTCTACAGCGATCAGGGCCGCGGCCACGGCGCGATCCTCGGCCAAAAGCACGTTGTAGGTCCGCACCGCCGCGCCCGTCGACATCGGGTCGGCCGAGATGCCTGCCTCCTTGAGCGCGGCGCGCAGCGCGGCCGGCAGCGGCCGCAACTCCTTGCCCATGCCGATCAGCAGGATCTCGACCTTGTCGGCCTCGGCGAACAGCCTGTCGAAATCCGAGGCCTTCGGCGCAAGCGGATCGGCCGGTTCCCAGCCATGGATGCCCGACGGCAGGACGAGCAGCGATCCGCGATGCGACATGTCGGCGAAGCGGAAACCGCCATTGCCATAGGCCTCGATCGGCGCCTTGCCGGGGAAATGCGCCTCGCGAATGATGATGCCTTTGGCCATGGGACTAGTGCATGACGCCGAAAAGTGTGGAGCGGTCTTCGGACGACATCATGCTCTGTCTCTTTGATTGAGAGCCGGCGTCAGGTCGCTACGGCCTTGCCGTTCACCGGCTTCTCGTCCTCGGCGGCGGTTGCCTGTGGCCGGAGCTTGAAGAGGATCAGCAGCGGCGCGGCGATGAAGATCGACGAATAGGTGCCGAACACCACGCCAAACAGCATCGCCAGCGTGAAGGAGCGGATCACTTCGCCACCGAAAAGCACCAGCGCCAGCAGCGCCAGGGTAGTCGTCACCGATGTCAGCGTCGTTCGGGACAAGGTCTCGTTGATGGCGTTGTTCAAGAGCTGCGGCAGCGGCATCTTCTTGTATTTTCGCAGATCCTCTCGGACACGGTCATAGACGACGATCGTGTCGTTCAGCGAATAGCCGATGATCGTCAGGATCGCGGCCAGGGAGGACTGGTTGAACTCCAGTCCCGAGATGACAAAAAAGCCGATCGTCATGACCACGTCGTGGACGGTTGCGACGATGGCGCCGACGGCGAACTGCCATTCGAAACGGAACCAGACATAGAGCAGGATACCGACCAGCGCGATCAGCATCGCGATAGTGCCCTGCTTGGCCAACTCGCCGGAGACTGTCGGCCCCACCACTTCCACGCGGCGGAAGTCGTACTGGTCCTGCAATTCGCCCCGCACCTTGTCGATGACGGTCTGCTCGGCGTTCTCGCCGGCGTCCTGCGTGCCGACGCGGATCAGGACATCGTCCGGAGCGCCGAACTGCTGCACCTGAATCTCGCCGATGTTGAGCTCGGACAGCCGGTTGCGGATGTCGCCGAGATTGGCGTCGCCTTGCTTGGACTTCACTTCGATCAGCGAGCCGCCCTTGAAGTCGATGCCGTAATTGATGCCGACGGTCAGGAACCCGACGACCGACAGGATCGACAGCACGCTGGACAAGGCGAAGGTCCAGCGGCGGATGCCCATGAACGGGATCTTTGTGCCTGGCGGAATAAAAGTGATCGGCGCGCGCGGCAACTCCTTCGGCCGGGCGCGGCGCAGCCAGATCGAGACCAGCATGCGGGTGAAGGTGAAGGCGGTGAAGACGGTGGTCAGAATGCCGATCGCGTAGGTGATGGCAAAGCCCTTGACCGGTCCCGTGCCCAGCCAGAACAGCACCACGGTGGCGATCAGCGACGTGACGTTGGAATCGACGATCGTCGCCAGCGCCTTGGAGAAGCCTGTGTCTATCGCCTGGATGACCGAGCGGCCGTTTCGGCGTTCCTCGCGGATGCGTTCATAGATCAGAACGTTGGAGTCCACCGCCATGCCGATGGTGAGCACGATACCGGCGATACCAGGCAAGGTCAGCGTGGCGCCAAGAAGCGACAGCACGGCCACGATCATCGCCACATGAACTGCGAGCGCGATGTTGGCGAGGAAGCCGAGGAAACCATAAGCGACGAACATGAAGGCGACGACGAGGATCGAACCGATGACGCCCGCCACCTTGCCGGCATGGATGGAGTCCTGGCCGAGGCCCGGACCGACAGTGCGCTCCTCGATAACCGTCAGTGTTGCCGGCAGCGCGCCGGCGCGCAGCAGCACGGCAAGGTCATTGGCGCTCTGCGGCGTGAAATTGCCGGAGATCTGACCGGTGCCGCCGAGGATCGGCTCGCGGATCTGTGGCGCCGAGATCACCTGGTTGTCGAGGACGATGGCGAACAGCTTGCCGACATTCTGCGCGGTCGCCTGGCCGAAGCGGGTCGCGCCTTTGGAATCGAAGCGGAACGAAACGACCGGCTCGTTGGTCTGCGAATTGTAGGTGGCCTGCGCATCGACCAGATTCTCACCGGAAACGATAACGCGGTTCTCGATCAGGTAGGGAACCGGTGGATCGTCCTGCGAATACAGGATCGAGTCGCCCGCCGGGGGGCGACCCTTCATTGCGTCCTGCACCGGCATCGACTGGTCGACCATCTGGAAGGTCAGCTTGGCGGTCTGGCCGAGGATCTCCTTCAGCCGCTGCGGGTCCTGCAGGCCCGGCACCTGCACCAGGATGCGGTCATCACCCTGACGCTGCACGATCGGCTCGGTGGTACCGAGTTCATTGACGCGACGCGAGACCACTTCGATCGACTGCGTCAGCGCCGTGGAGGTGCGGTATTTGAGGCCGGCGTCGGTTACGGTGAACTTGAGCAGGCCGGGCTCGGAGTCATCCAGCGCCATTTCCTGGATGGAACCGCCCGAGAAAAGGCCGGCGGCCACCGGATCGGTCAGCGGCTTCAAGACTTTCTTTGCCTGGTCGATCTGTGCCGGATCCGTGATGCGAACCTGCACGGTGCGGCCCGAGCCGGACAGGCCGGTGTAGTTGATCTTCGGGTTGGCGTCGCGCAGCAGGGTCCTGATCTCGTCGCGCGTCGTCTCAATCCTGTCCTTGATCAGATCGTTCTGATTCATCTGGAGCAGGATGTGCGAACCGCCCTGAAGGTCGAGGCCAAGCGTCATCTGCCGCTTCGGGACCCAACTCGGCAGTTGCGCAAGCGTGCTCGCCGAGAAAAGGTTCGGCGCGGCGAGGATCACTGTGATGGCCACGGCGAGCCAGATCAGGATCATCTTCAGGCGCGAGAAATAGAGCATTCGTTCTTATCCGTTCAGGCGTACAAGCGGCAGCGTTCCGCCATCGAGGGTTAGGATTACTTCTTGGCGTTCTGGTTCGCCACCGGCTCGCCCTTGACGCGCACGTCGGAGATCGTCGAGCGCAGCGCCGTCACCTTGGTCCCGCCGCCAAGGTCGATCTCCAGCTCGTTGTCGTCGATCACCTTGGTCACCTTGCCGACGAAGCCGCCGCCAGTCACCACCGTATCGCCGCGACGCACCGCCGACAGCATCTCCTGGCGCTTCTTCAACTGCGCGCGCTGCGGCCGGATGATCAGAAAATACATGATCACGAAAATCAGGACAAACGGCAAAATCGAGATGAACATGTCTGGCGAGGCGCCAACGCCCTGGGCATATGCCGGTGTAACGAACATCAAGAAACTCCTGGATGGTGAAATGCCGCCGGGCGGCCCGGCAAAAATTTGGCCGGAATATAGTCGGTAAAGTTGCCAATGCAACTGCGCAGCGCGCCCGATGCGTTGCTTTTCCAGCCGTTCGCGGCGTGCTAGAGCGTCGCAGCGGAAGCGGCTTCGAGGCCACCGAAAAGATCATGTCCCGACAAAAGCTTGGGCCTGGTTCTTGCAGCGATGCCCTGAACGAGAAGCTCGACCGCCTGATCGAGGCGGTGTCCCGCCTCGCCCCGCCGCCCGTCCCGCAGACCGATCTTGGCGTGGCCGACTGCTTCGTATGGCAGGCCGATCCCGGCTTTCTGGAACCGGTGCGCAAGGTCAACCGCGTCGACATAGGCCTGATCCGCGGCGTCGACCGCGTGCGCGACATCCTGCTCGACAACACCGAGCGCTTCGCCGCCGGCTATGCGGCCAACAACGTGCTTCTGTGGGGCGCGCGCGGCATGGGCAAATCGTCCCTGGTCAAGGCCGTGCATGCCACCGTGAACGCCTCGGACAAGCTCGACCGGCCGCTGAAACTGATCGAGATCCATCGCGAGGACATCGACACGCTGCCCAAGCTGATGGGTCTCCTCAAAGCTGCTCCCTATCGCTTCATCCTGTTTTGCGATGATCTGTCCTTCGACCATGACGACACCTCCTACAAATCGCTGAAGGCGGCGCTCGAGGGCGGTGTCGAAGGCCGCCCAACCAACGTCATCTTCTACGCCACGTCCAACCGCCGGCATCTCTTGCCGCGCGACATGATCGACAATGAGCGCTCGACCGCCATCAACCCGTCGGAAGCGGTGGAGGAAAAGGTGTCGCTTTCGGACCGCTTCGGCCTGTGGCTCGGTTTCCACAAATGCTCGCAGGACGAATATCTCGACATGATCGACGGTTATGTCCGCTATCACGGCCTCGCCATCGATCCCGAGCAGCTGCGCGCCGAGGCGCTGGAATGGGCGACGACGCGCGGCAGCCGCTCCGGCCGCGTCGCCTGGCAGTTCACGCAGGACCTCGCCGGCCGTCTCGGCAAGCCGCTGAAGGACTGACCGGCCGTCCTGGCCCGCAACTGAAAAAGCCCGCTCCTTGCGGAGCGGGCTGAAGACGGCGGGCCGGACTGGAGGTCAGGCGGCCCGCAATTGTTCTTGTTCTATTCGAGATAGCCGGACGGATCGACCGGGGCCGAATTCTTGCGCACCTCGAAGTGCAGCTTCGGCGAGTCGGTGGTGCCGCTCATGCCGGACAGCGCGATTTCCTGCCCGCGCTTGACCTTCTGGCCGCGCTGCACCTCGATCGAGCTTGCATGGCCATAGACGGTGACCAGGCCGTTCTCGTGCCGCACCAGCACGGTGTTGCCGAACTCCTTGAGGCCGTCGCCGGCATATATGACGACGCCGTTCTCGGCCGCCTTGATCGGCGTTCCTTCCGGCACCGCGATGTCGACGCCGTCCTTGCCCGAGCCGAAGCTGGAGATCACGCGGCCGCGCACGGGCCAGCGCATCTTGCCGATGCCGGTCGCGTCGGGCGCCACCGCGTCGTCGTCCTCGGCCTGCTGGATGACCTTGGCGTCCTTCTTCGGCGGCGTATAGGAAGCGAGTGTCTCGGTGGTCTTGGCCGCCGGCGGCGTGGTTGCCGTCGTCACCGGATCGACCGCCGGCTTGGCGGCAGTCGCGGCGGGCTTGGCGGCGGCGACGGCAACGGTGCCGCCAGCCGGGACCTTGAGCGTCTGGCCGATCTTGAGCACTCCGGCCTGCATGCCGTTGGCCTGCTTCAGCGCCACGACGCTGACGCCGGTCTTCCTGGCGATCGACGACAGCGAGTCGCCCTGCTGGACGGTGTAGGTGCCACCGGCGCCAGCCGGCTTGGCCACGGCCACCTGCGGCGCGGGTTTCGGGTTCTTGGAACCCGCGGCCGCCGCCGACGTGTCGACCTGTGCGGTCGACTTGCCGTCCTTGACCTTGGGCTGCTGGGGCAGCACCGCGACCTTCTCCGGAGCAGGCTGCTTAGGCGGATTCGCCGGCTTGCCTTCGGCGACCTTCGGCTCCGCCTTGCTCGAATAGGCATAAGCAGGAATGACGATCTTCTGGCCGCTGCGGATGCCCTTCTTCGGATCGATCCCGTTGACCTTGGCGATCGCGTCCGCCGGCACGTGGTAGTGGGCCGCCAGGCCGGAAAGCGTCTCGCCGTCCCGGACCACGATTTCGGTCGCGCGCGGGGTCGCGCTTGCATTGCGCACGGCATCGGGCTCGGCGGTCTTGAACGGCTTGGCCGGAGCGACCGTGCCGGTGGCTGTCCTGTCGAGATGCGGCGCTGGCGCAAGTGCCGGAGCCGGAGCGAGGGCGGGGGCCGAAGCGGTGCGCATCGGCTTGGCGGCAGCCGGCGCCGACGGAGGCGGCAGCTGCTGCGCCGTGACCGGCTCGAGACTGGACCGGCTCACCGACTGGGTGTGAGCGCCGTCGACCGGCGCGGGCGCGACCGTGTCGCCCGGATAGGGCTGGTCGACAT
>JAFKFE010001041.1 GCA_017308345.1 Alphaproteobacteria bacterium
GGCAGGCATATGTAGCCTCGCTGCAGCAGCCTCGCGGCATAGTCGGACATTGCTTCAGCCTGCATGCGAGAGCGGTCCGTGACCCCCCAATATGATTCCAGCGATCTTCCTTAGCCAACGGCACTCCCGTCAAGCCAGGGATTGAAACGTAAATCGCCTCGGTATCGCGCTGACGCCATTCGCAGCCTGACCGCTCACACTTTTCCTGGGATTGCCTTAGCCGTCCATCCGGTGCTGGAAGAACTGCAGGAACAGCTCGCGCTCGGTCGTGATGTCGAGCTTTTCATAGATGCGCCGGCGATGGTTCTTCACCGTGCCGACGGTGATGCCCAGCCGCTCGGCGATGTTGGCGGTCGGATGCCCGGCCAGGATCAACTGCACGAGTTCGCGCTCGCGCGAGGACAGCTCCGGCCACAGGCTCGCCGGTATGCTCGGCTTCTGCCGTGGCGATGCGCCGGGGCCGCTCGGCGCCGAAGTGCGGGAGAAGTCCGAGCCGCGCGCCTTGATGTCGAGCGCATGCAGCGCCTCGAACACCGGCAGCCGCTCGGAAAGCAGCGCGATCTCACTGTCCTTGAACGACACGGTCGAGCGGTCGAGGAAGATGCCGAGGCACCAGTCGCCGCCGTCGGCGAGCATGATGCCGACTTCGTCGCAGATTTCGGACTGCGCCAGGAAGTCGGCAATGTACTGGCCGCGCTTGGCCTCCTCGTCGGCCAGCCCTTTCAGCGGCATGATGCCGAGCCGGCGCTCGCGCCGCCACGAGGCATAGAAGGGATCGAAGACGTAGTAACTGTCGAGATAGCGCCGCACCATCTCGTCCGAGAAGCGCCGGTGCTTGACGAATTCGGGCGTCCTGGTCGCCGAATAGCGCGTCACCGTCACCAGGTCATGCGCGATGTCCGCGCCGATCAGGTCGATCAGGCAGTCGACATGCCGGTCGGTGCCGGTGGCGGCGATCGCCTTGGCCAGCGGCGCCCAGATATTGCCCATGCGCATGCCCTTTTCTCGGCGAACCGCGCCGCGCGGTCATTGTGTCTTTAGGCATATGGCGCGATCCGGCTCCGGGAATCTAGCCTGCGGTCACTCTCGACAAGGGAAGGCGACCCGTGGACCAGATCACCACCAATCCAATCGTCATCGGTATCGACGCCGGCGGCACCATGACCGACACGATCCTTGTCGATCAGGACGGTCACTTCAAGATCGGCAAGTCGGCGACCACGCCGAAGAACGAGGCCGAAGGCTTTCTCGCCTCGGCCGAGGACGCGGCGGACGCCTGGGGCATCTCGCTGCGGGACCTGTTCTCGGGCGTCAATGTGGTGCTCTATTCCGGCACCGGCATGCTCAACACGCTTCTGTCGCGCACCGGCCGCAAGCTCGGGCTGATCCCCACCAAGGGCCTGGAGGACATGATCCTGATGGGACGCGGCCTGCAGGCCTGGGCCGACTATTCCTATGCCGACCGCCTTCATGCCGTCACCCACCACCATCCCGATCCGCTGGTGCCGCGCCGCCGCACCCACGGCGTCACCGAGCGCATCGACCAGTTCGGCGACGTCATCCTGCCGCTCTACGAGTATGAGGTCCATGCCGCCGCCAGGAAGCTTATCGCCGACAAGGTCGAGGCGATCTGCATCATGACCGTCTTCTCCCACGTCAATCCGGGGCATGAGAAGCGCATCGCCGAGATCTGCCGCGAGGAGATCGCCGCCGCCGGCGCCGACATCCTGGTCTACACCAGCCACGAAGTGCGCCCGGTCGTCCGCGAGCAGTCGCGGCTTAACTCGGTCCTGATCGAGGCCTACGCCACCTCGCGTGGCCGCAAGCAGTTGAAGGGCATCGAGGACGTCTCCAGGAAATACGGCTTCAAATACGGCGTGCAGACGCTGCTCTCCTTCGGCGGCCTGACCTCGATCAACCATCCGCGCCTGCACGAGACGATGATCTCCGGCCCGATCGGCGGCATCTTGGGTGCGGCCTATGTCGGCAAGCTGATCGGCAACGACTCGCTGATCTGCTCGGACATGGGCGGCACCTCCTTCGACATGGGTGTCATCACGCGCGGCCAGACGCGGATCGAGAACGAGCCGCTGATGGACCGCTTCAAGCTCAACGTGCCGACGCTGCATCTCGACACGATCGGCGCCGGCGCCGGCATGATCCTGAAGGTCGATCCGCTGACCCGGAAAGTCTCGCTCGGGCCGGAAAGCGCCGGCTCCGATCCCGGCCCGATCTGCTTCGCCAAGGGCGGCACCGAGCCGACCATCGCCGATTGCGATGCCATCCTGGGACGCCTGAACCCGCATTACTTCCTCGGCGGCAAGGTCGTGCTTCAGGTCGAGAAGGCGCGAAAAGCCTTCGAGGAGAAATGCGCCCGCGTGCTCGGCGTTGGCGTCGAGGAAGCGGCCGAAGGCATGATCGACATGCTGGAGGCCGACGCCAACAACGCGCTGCGCCGCGTCATCTCCGGACAAGGCATCCACCCGTCCGAATTCACGCTGCTCTCCTATGGCGGTTCCGGGCCGCTGCATCTCGCCGGCTGCTCCAGGGGCATCGGCTTCAAGGACAGCATCACCTTCCAGTTCGCCGCCGCCTTCTCGGCCTTCGGCTGCACCACGGCCGACTTCATGCGCCGCCATTCGGTGTCGACGCAGATCGATATCGGCGCACGCGCCAGCGATGACGAGCTGCAGGCTTTCGGCGCCAAGGTCACCAGCGTCTGGGACGACCTGACCAAGGCCGCGGTCGACGAAATGGTCGCCGACGGTCACGCGCTCCCCAAGATCAAGACCGTGCCCTTCCTGATGATGCGCTACACCGGCCAGCTCGAGGATGTCGAGGTGATGGCGCCCTTGTCCGCTATCAACTCCGCCGACGACATGCGCAAGGTCATCGCCGAATTCGAAGCGGTCTACGCGAAGGTCAACCATCGCGTTTCGCGCTATGGCGAGGCCGGCTTCTCGATTACCGAGCTGGGCTTGATCGCCACCGCCGACAAGGTCAAGCCGATGCTGGTCAAGCGGCCGCTGGGCAAGTCCGATCCTGCTTCCGCTCACAAGGGCGTGCGCGAGGCCTATATCGGCGGCCGCTGGCACAAGGCCAATCTCTACGAGATGGATCTGCTCCAGCCCGGCCATGAGGTCACTGGCCCGGCCATCATCGAACATCCGGCGACGACCCTCGTCGTCCACCCGCAGGACCGCGTCCATGTCGATGAATGGACGCTGCTGCACTACACCCACGCTTGAGAAGGGCGAACGCCATGCTGGACAAACCCGCCTCCGCGCTGCGCATCCGCGAACGGCTGATCGAATCCGAACGGCTGATGGAAGAGACCGGCTGCTATGACGGCATCACCGAGCTCCATCTGCGCAACCAGGACCCGCTGAAGTTCGAGACGCTGCACACCAAGCTGCGCGCCTATTGCGTGTCCGCGCGGGAAATGGCCCGCCGCATCTCCGCCTCACCCGGTGTGCGCGAGGTGGGCGAGATGGTCGTCGCCATCTACACGCCGGAGGGCGACGCCATCGCGCTCTCCAACGGCATCATGGTGCATGTGCACACGATGAGCCGCTTCATCAAATGGATGATCCGCAACGGCTACGAGGAAAACCCGCGGATCCGCGACGGCGACATCTTCGCCAACAACGACGCCTTCATCGGCACCGTGCAGGTGCCGGACGTGATGGACGTGGTGCCGATCTTCCATTCGGGCAAGCTGGTCGGCTGGGCGGGCGCCGTCTGCCACGAGCTCGAAGCCGGCGGCATCACCCCCGGCGGCGACGTGGCGCTGGCGCAGGAACGCTTCACCGAAGGGCTGTTCGTCTGCGCCGAGAAGGTCGGCGAGAATGACGAGCTGCGGCGCGACTACGTCATCCGCTGCGAGCGCAATCTGCGCATGCCCATCTACTGGGTGCTGGACGAAAAGGCCAAGGTGGCGTCGTGCATCGACATGCGCGAAAGCGTCAAGGCGCTGATCGACGAGATCGGCCTCGATTACTGGATGCAGGTGTCGAAGGAGTTCATCGAGGAGGGCCGCCGCGCCCAACTCGCCCGCACGCGCCAGCTCACCGTGCCCGGCATCTATCGCGGCCACACCTTCTATGGCCACGTCACCAAGGGCAAGCCCGGCTACCAGCCGCTCGGCGATCCCGACTGGCTCTACAACATGCCGATCGAGATGGAGATCACGACCGACGGCAAGATCATCATGGATTTCGAGGGCACGCAGCCCTGGGGCTATCATTCGATGAACTGCACGCCGGCCGGCATGGATGGCGGCATGTTCGTCACGCTGACCCAGCACATGAACTTCGAAGGCCTGGTCAATGACGGCGCCTGGATGGCGACCGAGCTGAAGCTGCCAAACGGCACCTGGACCAACCCGGACAACGAGATGGTGGCGACCGCCACCTCATGGGCGCTGCTGCTGCCCGCCTATGGCGTCTTCCAGCGGCTCTTGTCGCGCTCCTTCATCGCCCGCGGCTTCGTCGAGGAAGCCTTTGTCGGCCAGGTCAACAGCCCGATGATCGAGATGGGGGGCCAGAGCCAGTACGGCACGCCCTTCGGCATGGCGCATTTCGAATGCGCCGCCGCCGGCTCTGGCGCCTTGGCCATCAAGGATGGGCTCGACACCGCCTATGTCGGCTGGAACCCGGAATCCGACATGGGCAACATCGAGATCTGGGAAC
>JAFKFE010001042.1 GCA_017308345.1 Alphaproteobacteria bacterium
AACGTGTCCAGCGCCTCGTCGATGATGACCCATTTCGGCTTCCGCAGCGCCAGCCGGGCAAAAGCCAGCAGGCGCTGCTCGTCGTCCGCCAGCTCACGTTCCCAGCGCGCCGAGCGGTCGAGCTGGGATGACAGGCGCTCCAGGCCGACCTCGCCGAGCACGGCCTTGATCTCGGCGTCGTCGATCTTGGCGCCTTCGGCGTGGTTCAGCACATCGCGCAGCGAACCGAGCGGGAAGTAAGGCGTGCGCGGCACGAAGAATGGCTTCTCCCCGTCGGGCATGCCGATGCGTCCCCCTCCCCAGGGCCAAAGGCCTGCAAGGGCGCGGAAGAACAGCGTCTTGCCGGCGCGCGGATCGCCGGTGATCATGACGTGCTCGCCCGGATGGATTTCGGCATTCGTCTCGGCAAGCTTGGTACAGCCGTCGGGCGAGGCGACTTCGAGCTTGTCGAAAGTCAGCTTGCCGTCCGGATTCTCGCCGAACTCGATGCGCTTTTCCTTGTCGTGCAGGATGTCCGTTTCGCCAAGCGCGATGCGGAAGTCGGCGACGCGCATCAGCGTTGCCCGCCAGTCGGCGATGGCGCCGATATTGTTGATGAACCAGCGCAGCGAGGAATTCACCTGATTGAAGGCGCCCACCGCCATCATCAACCCGCCGAAGGAGATGTCGCCCGCGAAATAGACCGGCGCCGCCACCAGGATCGGGGCCACCACGGTGATCCAGCCATAGCCATCGGTCACCCAGGAAAGGTTGATCTGGGCGCTGTAGATACGTCGCATGGCGCCGAGCACCGTGCCGAGGTCGAGCTCGAGCTGGCGCCTTGCATCGGCCTCGCCATGGGCAAGCGCGATCGCATCGACATTCTCGTTGACCCGGACCATCGAGGAGCGCAGTTCCGCCTCGCGGGTGTAGCGGTCGTTGTTGAAGCGTATCAGCGGCCGGCCCACCAGCCAGCTCAGCCAGGACGCGATGCCGGCATAGAGGATCGCCGCCCACACCATGTAGCCCGGTATGGCGATCGAATGGTCGCCGATGTGGAAAACGAAGCCGGAAGAGAGCTGCCAGAGCACGCCGATAAAGGACGCCAGCAGAATGAAGGATTGCAGCAGGCCGACGCCGAGATCCGTCGAAAGATCCGACAGATGCGCGGCATCCTGCTGCATGCGCTGGTCGGGATTGACGCCGATGGCGCCCGCATTGGCCAGCCGGAACGCCCGCGCCGGACGCATCCATTGATCGATCAGGTCGAGCGTCAGCGCCTCGCGCAGCCTCAGCCGGATCATCTGGTTGAGCCAGGTCTGGCCGATGTTCAGCACCAGCAGGGTGCCGGCGATTTCCGCAAAGATCATCAGTTGGTGCAGGAAGCCCGCCAGGTCGCGCCGGGCAAGCGCATCGTAGAAGGGCTGGTTCCAGCGGTTGAGCAGAACCTGCCCGATCGAGGTCGCGATGATGACGGCGACAATGCCGACGGAGACCCAGGCAAGCGGCCAGCGCACCGGCGACGTCTTCAGCGCCATGCGTATCGTGGCCAGTTGATCCGAAAGGCTGCTGGTCTCGACCGAGAACGCGGCCTGCTCGGCGCCTGGCTTGTAATCCATTTGGTCAGCCATAAAGGAAATCCCTGATTTCGGGCGCGATCACCGGTGCCGCGCCGCGAAGCTTTCCCTCAGATAGGGTCGCGATGGGGGTATAGGACAAGGCACGGTCCCGATCACGAACGCGTCACCCGTCGGGCGGCGGCGTCCGTCGCCTTGCGCCCGAGCCGCGTCGCGCCTTGTGGCGAGAAGACCGGCACGAAGACGCGGCGCGACGCGCGCTGGGCGACCGGCACGCCCTGGTAGAGCCGTTTCTGCGCCTCCACGACGATGACGCCGGAAAAGATCGGCCAGAACCGCCGGCCGGCTCGCTCCAGGACATTGTGGAACCGCATCATGAAGCGTCGCGGCGATGGCGGGAAGAATAGCGCCTCGCTCCATGTCGCCGGGGTGAAATTCGCCTCGCGCAGCAGTTCGGTCAGTTGGCCGCGCGAGAACGGCCGGCCATTGCCGAAGGGCGTGTGCTCGAAGCGTGCCCACACGCCGCGCCGGTTGGGCACGACGATGACGACGCGCCCCGCCGGCGACAGCACGCGCCAGATCTCGTTCAGCGTCTCGCGTGGGTTCTCCGCATGCTCGAGCGAGTGCACCAGAAGCATGCGATCGATGCAGGAATCGACCAGCGGCAGTTCCTCGTCGAAGACCAGCGCCGTCGCCGTCGGCCCCGACGCCGGCCACACCACCGCGCCTTGCGTGGCCGGCATGAAGGCGAAGACGCGCTCGGCATCGGCGCCGAAGCGCTCCAGCCATGGCAGCGTGTAGCCAAGGCCGACCAGCCGCTCGTCGGGGACCGCTGCCCATATGGACGATAGAGCCATGGTGATCGAACGCTCGGCCAGGCGGCCAAGCGTTGTCGAGTAGAAGGAACGCAGATCGACGATATCCGAATGCATGCGCGGGACGGTAGCTGTGAAGCATGCCAAGTTCAACAAAGGCGCCAAGTTCGATAAACGCGCCAAGTTCGATAAACCCGGATGACATCGACGGCCGGTCGCCCTATGTCTGCGGCGGTAACGGAGAAAGATGCCGATGGCCGTCGAGATCGAGCAATTCATGTGCCGCACCGACAATTTCGGCGTGCTGGTTCACGACCCGAAAAGCGGTGAGACGGCGATCATCGACGCGCCGGAGGAAGCGCCGATCCTGGCGGCGATCCAGCGCACCGGCTGGACGCCGACATTGATCCTCACCACGCACCATCATGCCGATCACGTCGAGGCCAATCTGGCGCTGAAGGAACGCTTCAAGCTGCGCATCATCGGCCCGCAGGCCGAGAAGGCGAAGATTCCCGGCATCGACGAGACGGTCGGCCAAGGCTCGGTCGTGCGCCTTGGCGAGGAACGGATCGAGGTCATCGAGACGCCCGGCCATACCGCCGGCCACGTCTCCTACCACCTGCCGGCCTCGAAGGTGGCCTTCACCGCCGACACGCTGTTCGCGCTGGGTTGCGGCCGCCTGTTCGAATGCAAGCCGCCGGTGATGTATGAATCGCTGAAGAAGCTGGCGGCGCTGCCGGCGCAAACCGCCATCTATTGCGGCCATGAATACACTTTGGCCAATGCCCGCTTCGCGGTCACGGTCGACCCGGGCAACCCGCTGCTGAGGCAGCGGGCGGCCAGGATCGAGGCCCTGCGCGCCGACAACAAGCCGACGTTGCCGACGACCATCGGCGAGGAATTGTCGACCAACCCGTTCCTGCGCTGGCACGACCCGGCGATCCGCAAGCATCTCGGCATGGAGAAAGCCTCGGACGTCGAGGTGTTTGCCGAGATCCGCAAGCGCAAGGATAATTTTTGATGCATATGGCCCAAAAGCGCGCGGCGGTTTTGGGATAACGACATGCATCAAGACAAAGGATGCAAATGACCACCAGCGCCGCCGAGATCATCGCAACGCTCGGCCTCGAGCCGCATCCAGAAGGCGGCTGGTATGCCGAGACGTTTCGCGACGCCGCGGGCGGCCCGCGCGGTCATTCGACCGCGATCTACTTCCTGCTCGAGCAAGGCCAGCTTTCGGCGTGGCATCGGGTGAAGGACGCGGTCGAGGTCTGGCATTTCCACGCCGGCGCGCCGCTGGCGCTGTCGATGCATGAGGAGGGTTCGGGCGGCGTCATCGAGCAGGTGCTGGGCACGGCCCTTGCCGCCGGCGAGCGGCCGCAGATCGTCGTGCCGGCCGGCTGGTGGCAGTCGGCGCGCAGCCTCGGCGAATGGACGCTGGTCGGCTGCACGGTGGCGCCGGGCTTCGATTTCGCCGCCTTCGAACTGGCCGAGCCGGGCTGGCGGCCGTCCTAACCGGCCGCGCCCAACAAAAATCCCAGCGTGATCGCCAGTTGGGCCGCGTAGTAAAGCACCCAGACCGCGTGGCGCATCCACGGGCGATGCGGCGAGATCGCCGCGAGCAGGAAGCGCTCGGCCGCCAGCAGCCCGTCCGAGGCGATGAACAGCACCGCCCCAGCAATGACCCATACCTTGTCGGTGGTGAGCGCCGAAAGGCCCATGGCGAGGATCGCCGCGACATAGACGGCGATCGGGATGCGCAACTGCGGACCGACGCGGCGCCAGAGCGCGGCAAGCATGACGATGCTGAAAGCGGCCATGGCGAGCGCCAGCGCGCCCCGCCAGGATTCGGCGCTCAGCAGTCGGAGCCCGCCGCCTGACTGCGCGAACAGCGCGACATAGGCGACGTGGCCGGCGAGGAAGCTCGCCAGCCCGCCGAGAAAGGCCTTTTCGCCGTCGCGCGACAGGAAGGCATCGCCGATGGCGCTCAAGCCCAGCGCCGCGACAAGCAGCGCCGGCCCGCCCTGCATGGCGGCAAGCACGGCCAGCAAGGCGACGGCGAGCGTCTTCGCCGCCGAGCGCGTCCATTTCGGCGGCATGTCGAGCGCAAAGGCGTAGATCACGGCCGCGACGAACGAGAACAGCAGTGTCGCGTTGGCGTTGGCCTCGATGCCGCCTGGAAACGGCATCATGCGTTCACCTCTTCGACCGCCGGCTTGCGCATCAGCAGCGATTTCGCGGCCAGCGCAGCACCACCGGTGATGAGCACGCAGGCCGCGAGGATGCGCAGCGACGGCTCGGCGACGCC